>CAUZRH010000191.1:0-4234 GCA_963582115.1 Dehalococcoidia bacterium | reverse complement strand
CGGAGTCGCTGACAGGCATCAAGGTCAGCGATGTGAGGTCGGCGGAGAAGGCTGCACTTGAAATGCGCAAGCAGGGGACGCCGGTAGCCGTTGTGAAGCTGGGCGAAGACGGCGCTTACGTGGCGTCGCCTGAGTTCGAGGGATACTTTCGGCCGTTCAAAGTGACCCCAGTGGCGACCGTGGCCGCTGGTGATGCGTTTAACGCGGGTCTTGCCGTCGGGCTGACAGAGGGCAAGGGCGTTCAGGAGTCGGTGTGGCTGGCGATGGCAAGTGGTGCGGTTGCGGTTTCTAACGAAGGCGCACAGGAGTCGATGGGCAAACGGGCAGATATAGAGAAGCTGCTGTCGACTCGGGCGGACTAACCGTCGAGAGACTTAGGACCAGCGCGCTCGTGTTGCTCAAACGAAATCTACCCGTCGATACCAGACGGCAGTCCGCTCACTCCCTCAACATCAATCTGTTTCACCAGATCTCGGTTGATCTGGCCCGGTAGCCCGGGACCTTCGTAGATGAAGGAGGTGTATAGCTGCACCGCCGATGCACCGGCCTCTATCAGTCGCCAGACATGTTCGGCAGAGCCGACGCCACCGCAGGCGATCAGCGTAAATTCGTTGCCTAACTCTTCACGCGCATCCGTGACCATACGCAGGGTGTCGTCGAAAATCGGTGCGCCGGAAAATCCGCCACGCCCGACGGCCAACCGTTCGTCCTCGGTCGGGTGAGTATTGGCGATCACCAGGCCGTCGGCTCCGGCCTCAAGCGACGTTCGGGCCATCAACATCATCTCGGCTCGCTCTTCGTCGTCACGCCACGGGGGCAACTTTACAAAGATCGGCCTGTCTCGTTGCTCCACAAGCGTCGACACAAGGGCGGACAGATTGTCTGGCTCGTGGAATGTTCGCAGCCCTGCCGTATTCGGGCTGGAGACATTTACTTCGACCCCCGCGACCAACGGCTGCAGGCGGAGATGGCACTCGGCGATGTCCTCGACCTCAGTTCCTGAGATGCTTACAAAAACTCGGGCTCGTTGCTCTTCTGACAACTTCTTGAGCCGGGACTCTGCGGCGTCTAAGCCCTCGCCGGGAAATCCTAGGGCGTTCAGGAGCGCATGCTGTCCCGGCTCCCTGATTACCCTAGGACGTGCGTTGCCTGGCCGAGGGTCCTTCGTGACCGTGCCGCCGGTGGCGAAACCGAATCCGATATCCAACAAGCCGGGGAGGAAGCGGCAGTCCTTGTCCAGCCCGGCAGCGACGCCGACGGGATTAGGGAACTTGATGCCGGCGACCGTGACCTCAAGGCGTGCGTCACGCGTCGATAATATCGGCCTCAACACGGACCAGAGTGGAGAAACTCGGAGGGCATAGTCGCCAAACCGGTGCGCCATTTCTGGCTGGAATCGGAATAACAATGGTCTTGCGATTGCGGTGTACAGGCCCATATCTTCTGAGAGTGATCCTTAGGTTTGGCATCCGTGAGCCGGGGATTCAAGTGGAATGGATGACCCGCACCCACGGCGTAATCTACTGGTGCAGGTATACGATACAGACTGGAATAATCAAGGCGACTATAAAAAGCCGTCGTCGTGTTCAGATCATCAGAGAGGCAGCAGGCCGACGTCAGATGGATTTAACGTTTGAACGAGGGGACGCAAGCTCCCCACGCGGCCACGCCCTGGTGTACTTCAGGGATACAACCAATCCCGATGCGGTCGCCGCAACCTACCTGATCCTCCTGCCGGTCAGCGTAAATCTTCAAAAATATGTCCCTCCATTTCTCGCCGGCCAGATGCCGATGGGTGGCGAGGCTGATCTCTCTGCCTTTGCTTTCCCGCCCGCTCCGGAGCCTGTTGAGAGCTACAACTTTCTTGTGTCTATAGCTGAGGCAAGGGGCGACGATCTTATTTTTGCGGGCAACAGGTCTCTCTCAGACGCTGCTCAGATGATGGGCGTTATAGGGGAAATTCTTGCCGAATACGGCTCCCGGTACCAGATAGAGACTCCGGCGAATCCCCAGATCGATACTCACGGGGCCGCCGCAAATACGGCCGATTCTGCCGCATCTGGAACACCTGGCCCCGCTCAATCTGCGGGAAACCATACGGTCGACGATGTCGTCTACGCCATGATGAATGAGGCCGACCAACTCGGCGAACTTACCAAGCTCACCGGCCGGCTCCGGTTTGCCGCAGAGGGCGGGGACGAGGACACGGCAGGGGATGCGACGGCACACATGCGCGCTATTGCCACTCATGTCGCCGCGAACCGTCACATTGATCTGTTGATAAAGGCAGCGCTGGACAAGTCAGAAGTCGGCGGGCAACTAGCGCAGCTCTACCTGGAGCGCGCCTATGCGCTCTATCGGGAGGATTATCTCCGAGTGAAGGCGTTGGACGAAAATATAGAGCGCGTAGGCAGCTAGCGCCGATCTTTTGAATGCCCTGGAGCGCGGAGCTTGCTTCACTTTGTTGTTGCCGCGTTGCTGATCAGCCGAGAGGCCTACTCGGCAAGTGCCTCACGCAGGTGCGCCATAGATAGGTTGCCGCCGCTCGCCACCACCACGACACGCTTCCCGGCCAGACGTTCTCTAAGCTGTATTCCTGCCGCCAGAGATACAGCTCCGGCGCCCTCGACCAGGGTTCGGGCATGCTCAAGATAGTGGACTATCGAAGTCCGTATCTCCTGCTCAGACACAAGTGCGAACGACTTGATGTGTTCCCGTAGGATGCCCATTGGCAGCTCGTAGGAGTGCCCGGTCGCCAACCCCTCCGCCGCCGTTTTGATCGGAGCCTCCACCAGCGAATCGCTCCCCCATGAACGGAACGCTGACGGTGCAGCTTCTGCCTGCACGGCGATTACCTCGGTAGACGGCGAAACTGCGTTCGTCACAATCGCCGCACCAGAAGCGCCGCTTCCCGCGCCGACTGGCACGATCAGTACGTCGATATCAGACAGGTCCTCGAATATCTCAAGGGAGTACGTCCCAACGCCCGCAATAAGGTCAGGCTCGTTGGCAGAGTGGATGTGTCGTGCGCCTTTATCTGCGGCCAGTTGGATCGAGAAATCGTGCGACACATCGAACGTATCGCCGTGGTTAAGGACCTTTGCGCCAAGGTCCTTCATCGACTGAACTTTCCCCGGATTGGCCACGTTTGGAACCACGATAATTACCGAAGCGCCGAAGGTTTTCCCGGCGAACGCCACGGACTGCCCGTGGTTGCCTGTCGATGCAGCCACAAGCCCACCGGCTAATTCTTCAGGGGCCATCTGAGAAACGAGGTTGATCCCGCCGCGTGGTTTGAACGATCCCAGCACCTGGTAGTTCTCGTGCTTGACCCAGAGTTCGGTGCCTGGCCCGATCAGTCGACTTAACGCCGGGTACTGACGGAGGGGTGTTCGGTGCATGTAGGGAGCGATTCGACGACTGGCGTCGATCACGTCTCGAATATTAGGCGGCTTCAGCAAAGGTTTCCTTTTTGATACCGAACATGGTCCTGTAAGACTCGGCAACGCGTGGTATTGGCGGGGTGATTGGATGGGAATCGATATCAGATTGTACTGAGGTACGGGGCACACGGCCTAAATAGGCGGCGATATACGCATAAGTTTCAATCGCTGACAGGTATATACTCAGCTTTGATCAAATGGTGATCTCCATCGTCCACCCCGCGTTAACTCCGGTGGACTGGGTGATTTACATTGAGGCCCGCGCTAGTGTCATAAAACCTCCACGGGTGGTTCAATCAGGCTTCAATCTTGGAGCGAAGACTGAACCGGAGACCATCTCTGCTGCGAGGATGAATGGCTGCTTCCGAACCGACTCCCGGTAAAAGGGCGCCGTCAACAGACGATGCGATGCCCCCTGATCGTGGATCACTGAACTCCGTTCCTTCCGGGGCGTACACGTCCGGCGGTGTCAGCGTTACGCGCTCTGCTCCTGTAAGCCATGGTGGAATGTTCCGGCTTTTCGCTCGCACATTTGAATCGCTCGGAAACCGGGAATATCGACTGCTCTGGTTGAGCATGATGACCGGCATGAGCGGCACGCAGATGCAGATGCTCGCCCGGGGTATCTTGGTCTACGAGATCACGGGCTCATACGCCCTGACGGGTATCGTGAGCGTGGGTTTCGCTCCTGCGATGCTGATCGGCTCAGTGCTTAGTGGGACCATAACCGAGCGCGTAGAGCGCCGGATGATCATTCAGGTGACCCAACTTGGCCAGGTCATCCTTGCTCT
>CAUZRH010000190.1:0-4250 GCA_963582115.1 Dehalococcoidia bacterium | reverse complement strand
TGCGATCGCTTTCGGCGTCTCACAGAGCGCTAGATTCCTGCGGCACTACCTGTTCATGGACTTCAACCAGGATGAGCACGGGCGCGAAGTATTCGAAGGTGTCCTTCCGCACGTCGGCGGCGGCATGCGGGGCGAGTTCAACCAGCGATTCGGTCAGCCGTCCAAGGACCTGCCTTCCGTCATCGCCCAGATGTTCCCGTTCAGCGCGTCGCCATCAACCGACCCTGTCAGCGAGGAGACCGGCGGAGTCCTGGACAGGATGTCGGAACGTGGTTCCAACACGAAGACTTTTTTCACCAACACGGGTGCCGAGTACTGGCGTGGCGATGCGTCCCTCATCCACATCGACCCATCAGGCCGATTGGACATCGAGGACCATCCCTCAACCCGGGCATATCATTTCTCGGCGACGATGCACGGCCCCGGCATATGGCCCCCGACGGACACCCAGGAAACAGACGGCATGCGCGGCCAGAACCTGCTGAACTCGGTCGACTACACGCCATTCATGCGAGCCTTGTTGGTTCGATTAGATGAGTGGATTTCAGAGGACACCCCGCCGCCTCCAAGCAAGCACCCGCGTGTGGACGACGGCACCGCCGTTCCCGCGGCGTCGCTGGCACGTGCTTTCGAGGGGATGCCGGTGAAGTTCCCGGCGCACGTTCCGGTGCCGAAGCGACTTGATTTCGGGGTCGACCCCAATCGAGAGCGCACGCTCAATCTGCCGCCAACCCCTTCAGAGGCTTACGGCTCTCTGGTGTCGGATGTGGATGACGACGGCAACGAGATCGGCGGCATCACGCACCCGGATGTGTCGGTGCCTCTGGCGACCTCAACACCCTGGAATCTGCGCCACCCGGACGTAGGCGCGCCGGACCAGATCATGGGACTGACCGGCGGACCACGAGGTTCGACGCTCCCTTTCGCGCGAAACGCAGAAGAGCGTGCATTCAACAACGACCGTCGGCCTTCGATCGCCGAACGTTACCCATCAAAGGACCAGTACCTGGGTCTCGTAAAAGTGCATGCCGATGCGCTGGTGGCAGACCGCTACATGCTGCAAGAGGACGTCGAGCGAGTGGTCACACAGGCTGGGGTCCGGTGGGACTGGTTCACCAACGGGCGAGGTGGCTAGATTTCGACAACCCACACCAAGTCGCCCTCGAACCCATGCTGAGGCTCAAGTGCACACCCATCTTGAGGCTCTCAATGGATCCGTCACACAACAACCCTCCCCCCTCCCCTACTACATTAGGAGGGGAGGGGGGGTGAAGAGAAAGCCTCGTCCCTGGTATAGAGGAAGTCTGGAAGTTGGGCCGCGATGCGACAACAACACCCAAAGCCCCATCAACACAAGGAAAACAGATGCCAGTAACCGGCTTCGAGATCACGCTCAGGCGACCCGTCGACAACGGCCGAGAGTTCGGCGATGTGGGCGCGTATGAAGAGATCATGGGCACACTCAAGTTCGCCGTCGATCCCGAGCACCCGGCGAATGAGCGAATCACGGATATCAAGCTGGCCCCAAGAAACGCCGACGGGATGGTCGAGTTCGAGTCGGACCTTGTGATCGTTTCTCCGGTGGACCCGTCACGCGGCAACGGCCGAATGTTGCTCGATGTTGTGAACCGAGGGAACCGCGTCTCGGTGCCCATGTTCAACCTCGGCGTTCGCCCCCTGTTTGGCGGCGTCCATGCGGAAGAGCCAAACCCGGAGGTCGACCCCGGCAACGGTTTCCTGATGCGGCACGGCTACTCCATAATCTCCTGCGGCTGGCAGAACGACCTGCCGCCGTTCGACGGCCTGATCGGCATGCGCTGCCAGGACGCCATCAATCCGGACGGCTCCCCCATCACCGGCCGCATCTGGTCCCAGCTACAAACCGGCAAAGACGTCCCAAGCCTCATGCTGTCCGACCGCGATCACCGCCCGTATGCAGCGGTCGATATGGACGAGCCGGGCGCAACCCTGACGGTCCGAGACATGCCGGACCTTCCTCCAGTAGCCATTGATCGGGACAAGTGGCGCTTTGGTCAGATAGACGAGAACGGAGAATACATCGCGGACTCCAACTACGTCTCGCTGGACGGCGGTTTCGACAAGGGCGGGCTATATCAGATCGCCTACACCACCTCCGGGGCGCGCGTACTCGGCCTGGGCTTCGCCGCACTGCGCGACTGCTCAAGCTGGGTGAAGCACGGTGGAGCCGAGCTAGGCAACCCGCTGTCCCGTGCGATCGACTACGCCTTCTCGTACGGCATTTCGCAGACCGGCCGCATGATGCGGACCTTCATCTACGACGACCTGAACCAGGACGAGGAGGGCCGTGAGGCGCTGGACGGCATCATCTCCAACGTGGCCGGCGGCATGCGGGGCGAGTTCAACCAGCGTTTTGGCCAGAACTCCAAGGACCGCAACAACATGATGGTCCACCTGTTCCCGTTCTCAGATAAGCCTCAGACCGACCCCGAGACCGAGGAGTCGGGGTCGATGCTGGGTCGGTTCGATGAGCGAGCCTCGCAGACGCGCGTGTTCTTCACCAACTCGTCCGCCGAGTACCACCGCGGCGACGCGTCTTTGCTGCACACCAATGTCGAGGGCACCCGAGATGTTGAGCACGGCGAGAATGTGCGGATCTACCACTTCGGCAGCACGCAGCACGGGCTAGGCGTGTGGCCGCCGACCAACTACAACGACATGATGGCCGAGGGCGGTCAGAACTCGCTCAACGAGATCGACTACTCCCCTGCCCTGCGTGGTGCGCTGGTGAATCTGGATAGATGGGTCACCGAGGGCGTGGCCGCGCCGCCAAGCAATCACCCTCGATTGGACGACGGAAGTGCCGTGCCGCCACATGAGCTTGCGCCCATTTTCGAGCGCATCCCCGGCTCGCACACGCCGGACCGATGGGCGCTGCCGCGTCGACTTGATTTCGGGCGAGACCCCAACATCAACCAGACGCACACGCTCCCGGCGATTCCAGGAAATGCATTCGGGTCGCTGGTCTCGGCGGTGGACGCCGACGGCAACGAGATAGCCGGGATTCGAATGCCCGAGGTCACGGTCCCGCTCGCCACGCACACCGGCTGGAACCTGCGTCACCCGGACAACGGCGGCGCACGCCAGCTCTTCATGTTCATGGGATCAACGATCCCGTTTGCGAAGACACGATCCGAGCGAGAGGCGTCGGGCGACCCAAGACTCTCGATAGAAGAACGCTACCCGTCAAAAGACGCCTACCTGTCGCAGATACGCGAAGCCGCAACAGCAGTAGCAGAAGAGGGCTACGTCCTACCAGAGGACATCGACGACCTGGTCACCCACGCCGGAGTCCGCTGGGACCACTACACAAGCGGGCGTGGTGGGTAGCGCTATCGTAGTGAAAACAGAAAGCCACGCCTGATTTACTCCACGCTCTCGAGCCATACATCGACCTCTGCTCCCCTACTTTGGCAACCCAAATAGGGGAATCGCGTTTACAGCGATTTCTTAGCTTCCATATCGCACCGATAATGAACTCAAAATAGGGTTCCCTTTTTGACGCACAACTTGGTCGGCGTTGCGCTCATCGGATCTGCCAGCCCCATCCTGTCAGTTGACGAATGACGGCGACCATAGCTAACCAAAAAAACATATCTCCGCCCCACCGTCGCGGCCGCATTGCGTTGTAGAAGGCTCTCATTACCGTTCCTTTATTTGACACATGCGATACTCCTTACATGCCCGATCAGATTGAGCACCCCGAGACCACCAGCGAACGCATCCTTAGGATTGCGACCGAACGCGACTACTTATCCAAGGTGATGACGCTCTCCGCGACCCTGCTCGGACTTTCGAGTCTTTTCTTCCTGGCTGAAAGCTCTTTCATCAACCCGAACTACCTAAAGTTCGCCGTCATCCTTATCACGTCGCTCACGTCGGGACGCAACCTGCATCACTTAGGCGTACTCTGTGGCCGGATTACTCTGCCGCCAACGTACTGCCTCCATACATAAGGAACGCTAAATGCCCGTAAATCGTTTCGATGTGAAGTTCACCCGCCCTCTTGCCAATGGAAAGTCGTGGGGCGACGTTGGGCCATATGAAGAACTGCGCGGCAGGCTGCACTTCTCGATCGATCCCGAACACTCGGCAAACGAACGCATCACGGACGTGGAGCTTGCGCCCCGCAACGCAAATGGGCGCGTCGAGTTCTCGGCAGACGTCTCGATCCTACTGCCGGTGGATCGCAGCAAGGCGAGCGGTCGGAT
>CAUZRH010000189.1:0-4287 GCA_963582115.1 Dehalococcoidia bacterium | reverse complement strand
GGTCTACTTTTACCGACAACAGATCTTTGTTGCTGGTCTCAAACTCCACCCATGCACCCCGGTACGGGATCAACTTGGCGTTACTGAGATCGCGACCGCTGGCGGGGTCGGTGTCTCTAGTGAAGTAAGCACCCGGTGAACGGACGAGCTGGGAGACGACGACGCGCTCTGCGCCGTTGATGACGAAGGTCCCGTTTCGGGTCATCATCGGGACGTCGCCCATAAAGAGAGTCTGCTGCTTTTTCTCGCCCGCAGCTTCTCCGGACTTAACCTCAAGCTCCACAGTTACGTAAAGCGGTGCGGAGTAGGTGATCTCCTTGAGGCGGCACTCACGTTCGGTGAACTTGGGCTCGCGGATCTCGTGGCCGAGGAATGCGAGGGCAAAGCGGCCTCCGCTGAAGTCCTCGATCGGGGAGATCTCCTCGAACAGTTCACGAAGGCCGTCCGTCGTGAAATAATCGAACGATCGTAGTTGAACCTGAATCAGGTTCGGTACGTCTACGATGTTCTGGATGTGGTTGAAGCTCTTAACGTTCCTGTAAAAAGTATTACTGGGACGAAGGTCAGCTACGACCATACTTACTCTCCTGAATTTTCCGAAGCCACGATCATTCCGCGACTTTGTTCTTTAAGTTTCTCGAGTTCCATGGGTGCGTTCTGCAAGCAGTCGGTCTCAGATTGCCCCGGCGTTCCGTGACGTTTCCTCTGCGTTGAAAGGATCGGGTGTTTACGCGCGCGAGCGCTAAGAAAACAAGACAACGCCCGGCGCGGACGCGCGCGGACGTAACGTTTTTGAAACTACAAATTTAGGATTTACGGGGGGGCAATCCGTAACAGACACACCTCGACAGATGACGAGTGTAAAGCTACTCAAACGCAACGTCAAGCTGCGCAAGGCTCGAAGACATACTGCTTCCAGCAATGAATTATTGATTCGATATGGGGCATTCGCCCGAAAACGGTCCCTGCTCGCGTTCGAGTCAAGTTACGGCGATTATCACCAACCCGGACACAACCATGCCCGCTGCGACCAGTTTTTGCACCACAGCGCGCCGGTCCAGCGTCTCTTCTTTCAGCAGTCTTGTCTTCCATGCCAGGAAAACGCTGGCGACGAATACGAACAGTGGAGTGGTACTTGCGAATGCATTTGCAAGGGACACCGGGCCAGTAGCGATTGCAAAGGTGATCAGGGTCATCGCCACGGTTGCGGCAACGGCGTCGACCATGAGCGCGGTGAAGTTGCCCGGTGACCACATGAAGCGCCCGAGATCGATCAGTATCGATTTCCTCAGGTTCATCACCATAAGAATGGAGGACATACCGGCACTTCGAAGGGCCATGGCATGCCAGAAGGAAAGGTCGTCCGTCACGGTCTTGAGTAGGATCTGCGCTAGAGCGATGATGATCACGGCTATGCCCAGGTATGCGAGCGATCCGCTTAGGCGTATCTGTCCTGCGTCAGATAGTCGTATGGCGGCAAGTATCGCCCCGCCGATCGCAAGCACTGCGGCGATAGATTCCAGCAGCGACAGGCTTTCACCGAGAAGTACGACGGCGAATATTACGACCAGCAACGGGTGTGACTGCGAGATGGGCGTGACCCGTGAAACTTCTTCACGGCTCAAGGTCCACAGAATGAGAGGGGCGCTAAGCCCCCACATGAGTCCGACGCCAATTCCACGGGCATAGACATCGAAATCGGCCGCGGGGAACGGGTTGACGATGGCCACGATGATCACCGTCGCCAGGGTCTGGAAGCCGATGAATAGCATGAAGCTACGCACCCGCAGCCCCATGCCGGTCATGATCACTTTGTCGGTGATATTGACCACAGCAAACAGGCCGGCGCTCACGATGGCGGCTACCGTCCAGTCGATTGTCGAAACTCCTGTGATTAAAAAGATGTCGCTCAATGCGGACCCTATGCCCGTCGTGATAACGAACCAAGATATACACGTTCAGGGCGAGAAATGGGCGTGATTTGAGGGCCTGATCGTGGTAGTTGGCATCTGGATGTGACATCTGGAATTTGGAGTAAAGTGCCGCCATGCATTACGACACCGTCATAGTCGGCGCCGGTTCCGCCGGCGGAGTCCTCGCCAACAGACTCTCAGAGAACAGGGACCACACCGTACTTCTGCTTGAGGCAGGGCCGGACTATTCAACATTGGAGACGACTCCGGATCCGATCCGCAACGGACTTGTCAACGCGGGCGACGTGATAATACGGGAACGTCACAACTGGAATTTCACGGCGACAGCGACTCCTACTGCACCACCTATGTACGTGCCGCGTGGCCGCGTCGTGGGAGGGTCAAGTGCCATCAATGGCCAGATTTTCTTGCGAGGTGCGCAGGAGGATTACGATTCATGGGCGGCGGCAGGAAACGATTTGTGGTCGTTCCGTTCCCTTCTCCCGGCATTCAGGCGGCTTGAGACGGATCAGGATTTCCACGACGATTTTCATGGCGACGCAGGGCAGATCTACGCACGAAGATTTCCGCGGGAAGAATGGCTCCCGGCGGCAGATGCCTTCTACGCTTCGGCACGCGATGCGGGGTTCCCGGACTGTCCGGATCACAACAATCCGGATATGACAGGAGTAGGTCCGGTCCCGCTGAACAATCAGGGCGGTATTCGGATGTCTACGGCCGTGACGTACCTAGCGGAAGCGCGGCCTCGCCTCAACCTCACAATTCGCGGTGGTTGCACGGTGCACCGCATCCTGTTTGACGAATCGTATCGTCCTCGTGCAGTTGGGCTGGTCGTTGAGTCCGGTGGAGAGATGTTCGAGATTAGAGCCGGTGAGGTGATTCTTTCTGGTGGGCCGGTTGGCTCTCCTCACATGCTTCTTTTGTCTGGAATCGGGCCTGCAGATCAGATGGAGGAGGTCGGAGTTACGCAGGTGAGAGAGTTGCCCGGGGTTGGTCAGAATCTCCGGGATCACCCTACGGCATGGGTGGAGCACAGGCTTGCCGACAACTATCCGTCAAACGCGTTCGGAATTCCGGATCAGATTTGTCTTCGCTGGACGGCTGAAGGTTCAGACCTCGTCAACGACATGATTCTCTTTGCCACGCCGTATGACATAGGAATATGGGACGGACTATCTCAAAAGGCGACAGGAGAACTGGGGCTGCGATGGCGCTGTCGAGTGAATCTGGCGTATGGGTCGGGCGAGCTGCGGTTGGCGTCGGCGGATCCCACGGTGCAGCCGTTCTTGGACTACAACTTTCTCTCGGATCAGCGTGACGTGGTCAGGCTTCGCGAAGCCGTGCGACTTGCCCTGAAGATGGCTGAGCACCCTTCGTTCAAAGGCATACTGGGCGAGATGATTGAACCGACGGCAACGGATCTGGGATCTGATGCGTCACTGGATGCGTGGATGATGCGACGTGCGCAAACAGGCCATCACATTTCGGGCACTTGCAAGATGGGCCCCGAGGACGATCCGATGGCCGTGGTAGATCAGTACGGCCGGGTACACGGAGTTGACGGTCTACGTGTTGCCGATGCATCGATCATGCCCGACTGTGTGCGAGCTAATACGAATCAGACAGCGCTCATGATCGGGGAGCGGATAGCGGAACTCATGTAACGCATAAAGCTCTCTCGCAATCCAGCGAGAGAGCCTCGGATGGTATTTCCGGTTGATTTCAGATCTGGTAAAGACCCGGCCATCACTTCGTCTCTCCGCCTGTAGCCACATCACATCGCCTGGTCTTTTTCTTAATTACTGGTCAGGCGTCTCGCCGTCAATCCAGTCAGCCCGCACTATCCAGTGCTCACCGGCTTCAGTCTCAGCTGAATATAGCCAAGAACGTACCGTTGTGAAAAGGCGACTCGATTGATCAGGCGTAGTTGCGCCTTCGGGAACGGCCCTACGGCGGCTACCGGACACACGCGAGCTAGCGGTGCTGTGGCAGGTGACGGACTACCGGAGCTGGGCGGAAGTGCGCCCGGGTTGCTGCCAAAGCGAGTACGCAATGCGTTGCGAGTAGCCAGCCAGTCTCGCTGCCTGGGTTGCGTTGCCCGTCTCGACGTACTCGGAGACGAACTTCTGGCGACGGAGTGTGAGGGAGGTGGATGTCATGGGTTCTAGCGGGATCGTATGCCATGAGCGCGAGCCTTGCGATTCGTTACTTAACTTTTATCACTGGGGTTGGTGTGTTGGTAGCGGCCTAGGCATGGGGCGATATGCCGGAGTATGGACAACCGTTCTATGGCATGACGCCGCTGCGCCCGGACCTGCGACACGTAGTTGTGATGGAAGAGGTCACTGGGAAT
>CAUZRH010000188.1:0-4292 GCA_963582115.1 Dehalococcoidia bacterium | reverse complement strand
CGCCGTCTGCGTACACCAGTCCGCCGGCGTCGTGGACGATCTTTGTGATTTCAAGAATATTCGTCTCGAACAAACCCAACGTCGATGGCAGGGTAAGCATGAAGACGCATGTGCGTCCGTCAACCAGTCCCTTGAGGGCGTCCACATCGACGTTGCCCTGGGAGTCCGACGGTACAGTCACCACCTCAAGGCCCGCCATCGCTGCGGATGCCGGATTAGTCCCGTGGGCGCTGTCCGGCATGAGGGCAACGGTCCGTCCGGTTTCTCCGCGTTCTTGAAAGTAGGCCCGTGCGACCATCAATCCGGAGTACTCACCCTGTGCGCCCGCCAGCGGGCCGAGACACACTCCCGGAAGCCCCGTGATCTCTCCCAGATCTTCCTGCAGCTCCCAGATCAACTGGAGCGCACCCTGAACGGTCTCATCCGGCTGGTTCGGGTGTATGCCCGCCATGCCCGGCAGGAAGGCCATCTCTTCATTGACCTTGGGGTTGTATTTCATCGTGCAACTGCCCAGCGGGTAGAAGTTGGTGTCGATGGAGAAGTTCATCGTGGACAGCGTCGTGAAGTAGCGGACGACTTCTGGTTGCGACACTTCTGGAAGCTTTGCCGGTTCTGATCGCAGCAAGCCTGCGTCCGGGAGCGGCTGCTCCGGAACATCCAGCTCCTGCACCTGAAGACCGATACGTCCCGACACGCTGCGTTCGTTCAGTAGTCGACGGTCGATCTCTCCCGGGAACGGAGTGCTCATTACTTTCCCCCGTTTCCTGCGGAAGGCTGGCCGATATTTGAGAGCGCTTCAACAAGCGCATCGATCTCGTCTCGCGTATTGGTCTCCGTGACGCAGATCAACATGCCGTTCGGTGACCTGTCAGACAGGTCATGTCCCCCTATGATTTTCCTGTCTAATAAAGCCCGGTTTATGTCGGCCGGGGATTGCGGGCACTCGACCAGGAACTCGTGGAAGAAAGGTCCGTCAGACTTCACGGTGTAGCCCGACAACTTTGCTATCTGGGAAGCCGCGTAGTGCGCCTTGTGATAGCAAAGCTCGGCGACCTTTCGGAAGCCTTCTTTGCCGATCACGGCCAGATATGTGGTCATCAGCAGGCCGATTAAGGCCGTGCTGGTGCAGATGTTAGAGGTAGCGCGCTCGCGTCGTATGTGCTGCTCTCGGGTCTGCAGCGTCAGCGCGTAACCGATACGCCCTTTGGTGTCGGTGGTGCGTCCGATAATTCGGCCCGGCATCTGGCGCTTGTGTGCGTCTTTGCAGGCAAAGAGACCGACGTACGGCCCACCATAGCTAAGCGGGACGCCAAGGGCCTGCCCCTCGGCTGCGACGATGTCCACGTCACACTCACCGGGGCTGCGGAACATGCCGAGCGAGGTCGGATTGACCGACGCAACCGCAAGCGCACCAACGGCGTGTGCCTTATCAGCAAGCGCCGCCATGTCTTCAATACCGCCGAACTGGTTCGGGCTCTGGAACATGAGGCAGGAGGCATCATCCGGGATGTCTCCATCGTGGCCTATCAGGACGATCTCGATGCCCTGATGGCGAGAGTACGCATCGAGAATTTCGATGTTTCGTGGTTCGACCGTATCCAGGATCGCTATCTTCTGCCGACGCGTCACACGGCACGCCATGAGCGCGCCCTCCGCAAATGCGGTGGGGCCGTCATACATGCCTGCGTTTGCGACCTCCATATCTGTGATCTCGCAGATCATCGACTGGAACTCGAACCCGACCTGTAGCGTGCCTTGAGCAACTTCGGGCTGATACGGCGTATAAGAGGTCAGGAATTCGCCGCGGGCCACGACCGACTTCACGACGGACGGAATATAGTGCCGGTAGGCCCCGCCCCCGAGGAAGCAGGCGTACTCGCCGGGTGTGGCGTTTCTGGACGCCAGTGCGGCGATCTCGGCGGTCAGATCAAACTCTGAGAGCGACTGGCGAATGTCCAGATCCGGAAAGCGATGCTCCGCCGGAACGTCCTGGACAAGATCTTCGAAAGATTTGACACCGATCGCGGCGAGCATCGCCTCGCGATCGGCATCGGTGTTTGGGATGTAGGGAGATGTGTTGGTGGTCATATCTGGCTTGACCGTTCTACTCTGCGGTCAACTGGTCGTAAGCCGCCGCATCTATCAACTTCTCCAACTGGGATGCTGCGTCTGAAACCTCGACCTTGAGAAGCCATCCGACGGAGTAGGGGTCTTCGTTGACCTTTTCCGGCATGTCCGTGACCTCTGTATTGACCTCTACGATCTTGCCGCCCACGGGGGTGAACAGGTCGCTGACCGCCTTAACCGACTCGATCTCGCCGAACTTGTCGAACTGGACAATCTCGGTCCCGGATTCCGGCAGGTCGACGTATACGACGTCACCAAGTGAGTCCGTAGCGAACTGGGTAACTCCCACTGTGACGATGTTGCCATCGACAAGCGCCCACTCGTGTTCGTCTGAATACCTGCGGTCGTCGGGTGTGGTCATTTGATCCCTCTACTAGTAGTGTTTCGAAACAGTGCTTTTAGTAGCCGAGAGTCCGTGCTCAAGATCGCTTTCGGGAGTAGAATGGCAGCGGTACAACCTCGGCCTCTACGAGCCTCCCGCGAACGTCAATTTCGAACCGGGTTCCCTCGTCGGAAAGGCCTCTATCAACGTAGCCCATGCCTATATTGTCGTCAAGCGTGGGCGAGTGGGTCCCGGAGGTCACAATTCCGACCTCAGTCCCCTCTTTTAATACGGCCAGTCCGTGGCGCGGGATTCCGCGCCCGACCATGCGAAACCCGACGATGACGCGGGCCGTTCCGGCGTCTCGTATCGCGGCAAGCGATTCGCCCGCTATGTAGCCCGGCGTGTCGATATAGGTGAAGCGCTCCAGCCCCGCTTCGTACGGATTGTTGTCCACCGTCATATCGTTGCCGTGGAGCATCAATCCGGCCTCAAGCCTGAGTACATCGCGGGCACCCAGGCCGGCGGGTGCGACGCCTTCAGTCTCCAGTGCACGCCAAAGTTCGGCGGCTCGGTCCGACGGAGGCATGATCTCGAACCCGTCCTCGCCTGTGTAACCGGTGCGAGCCACCCGGCACGGTACGCCAGCTACCTCAGCCCTGCGAAGTCGGAACGGGCGAACAGACGAGGCCGGAAGCGGACATATACGGTCGACGATCTCGACGGCGTTGGGCCCCTGAACGGCGATCATCGCAATGTCGTCAGATAGGTCGGCAAAGAACACTCCGCCATTCTGCTGTGCGGCCGGGATTAGAAACTCCCTTACGGCGTCGGCGTTCCCGGCGTTAGCGACAAGCATGCACTGGTCGTCGGTCACGCGATACACGATGGCGTCGTCGATGATGCCGCCGTTTTCGTTGCAGATCACGTGATACCGCGCCCGACCGTTTCGTAGGCCAGCCACATCGGCCGCCAGCATACGGTCAAGAAAAGACACCGCTTCCGGTCCAACGAACTGGAAGCGCGCCATGTGCGACACGTCAAACATGCCTGCGTTTTCCCGTACGGAGCGCACCTCAGAGAGGATACCGTCGGAGTACTGCACCGGCATGTCCCAACCACCGAACTCCACCATGCGAGCGCCAGAGGCTAAGTGAGTTTGGTGTAGGGGTGTCTTCTTAAGCGCTTGCTCGTCAGGCATTTGCGGTCCCCTTTAGCGCCGGAAACTACCGGAACAGGGCTGGGAATGGGATAAGTCAGCTCCTTTAAGAAGCCGGGAACCGAAATCGTACGGTCGCTCACTCGTACGGTCAACACAGATCGAACTGTGGTTGGCACCCGCCTCTAAGGGCGATTTTCCCGTCTACAACCCGTCTTTTCGCAGCTGAGCGACTCAACACTCCGCTGCTATAATCTGACCCCGAACATAGCTGCCAATCCGGAGCGAATCAATGTCACCGTCTCTACTCGAGGGTGAGTACGCAAAACTCAATTTTTACAAGTTAGACAAGACCTGGCGCAGACTCCCAGAGGATGAAAAACAGGCCTCAAAAGCGGAGTTCGCGTCGGTCGTCTCAGAGATCGGCCCGGAGACTCCGCTGACCACTTACGGTCTGACCGGCACACGCGGCGACTCCGACATCATGCTGGCCCAGGCATCTATGGACCTGGACGATTTCGACGAAACAGCACGCCGCATCAACCATACGCACCTCGCCGGCTACCTTGAGCAGTCCTACTCATACCTCGCTGTACGACGCCAGACTCAGTACAAGCACGGCGGCGGCGGACCGGAGTTCAAGGAAGAGAAGTTCAAGTACTTCATCGTTTACCCGATGGTGAA
>CAUZRH010000187.1:0-4297 GCA_963582115.1 Dehalococcoidia bacterium | reverse complement strand
GAAGAAGCCGCTTGCCCGAACATCGGCGACTGCTGGGATCGGCGCACCGCAAGCTTCATGATCCTTGGCGACACCTGCACACGCGCCTGCTCCTACTGCAACGTGAAGACCGGTCGACCGACCGAGACCGACTGGGCAGAACCGTTCCGACTTGCCCAGACGATCAAGGGCATGGGACTCAAGTACGCGGTGATCACATCCGTCGACCGTGACGATCTGGAAGACGCCGGATCGACCATCTTTGAGATGACCATCAAGGCCGTCCATAAATCGTCACCCGGGTGCAAGGTAGAGGTCTTGATCCCGGACTTTGGCGGCGTCCGGGAATCCCTCCAACGCGTGGTAGACGCACGTCCTGAGGTCCTGAACCACAACATCGAGACGGTCAGGCGCGTTTTCCGTAAGGTTCGACCCGCAGGCGACTACGATCTGTCCCTGGAGCTACTAAAGCGCGCAAAAGAGATGAACCCGGACGGGGTGACAAAGTCCGGGATGATGGTCGGACTCGGCGAGACGATGGACGAGGTGCTCCAGACTATGGAGGATCTGAGAACGAACAACACTGACCTGCTAACGATCGGCCAGTACCTTCGCCCATCCAAAAAACACCACCCCATCATCCGCTTCTACCACCCGGACGAGTTCGAGAAGATTCGCGAAGCGGGCGAGGCGATGGGCTTCAGCCACGTCGCATCAGGCCCGCTCGTACGCTCTTCGTACCACGCAGACGAGCAGCACGAAGCGTCGCTAGGGAATCCCGCCAGCTAATCGGCAGCCACGCCCCGCACGGTCTCAAGCCTGAGGTCAGACGCGGTTCCGTCGGTAGGCGCCCAACCACTTAGGTTGGGCCGCACCCCGTAAACTTCGTGTCGCCATACGACCGGGATCGCCCAGTACTCGTTGTACATCTCCCGGTTGAGCTGTCGAAGTCGTGTGCCCCGTTCAACCGGGTCAACGATCGAACTTAGCTCTTCAAATAGCTGGTCCCCCCGCTCAAGATCGTGATACGTGAGCAAGGCCGCCGGGTCCGAAGACAAGTAACGCTTGATGCCGCCAAGGATGTCAGGCCACGTCTGATAGTTCACGCCGTGGAACAGCGGCGCAGGCATAACGTCCTCGAACTGCTGCGGCCGAGGCGAGTGCCGGGCAAGGATGTCGGTATAGCCAGACGAACGCACCTCCACGTTCATTCCAATGTCCCGTAGGTTCTCAGCGATCATCTCGTTGATCTCGATCAATTCGGTTAGTCCGTACGAAGGCGCGGAAAAGATAACCACGTCTTCTCCCCCGTACCCGGACGCAACCAGCGAAGCAGCGGCGGCAGCGGGATCGTATGGATATGGCGGAAGCGACGGATCGTAGCCATCTGAGAGCGGGCTGAACAATGCAGACCCGGCGGCTATCTCCGCAACCTCCGGCTCGTACAGAGCGTCGATGATAGTCTGACTGTCGATCCCCAGAGTCAACGCCTTGCGGAAGTCGGGGTTGTTGTTCATGGATTCCGGTTCAGAAGCCGTAAACAGCCGCATCACCGTCGTGTTCACGTACTTCGGGCCGTCGATGACAAATCCAGCCTCACGCACCGATGGCACATCGCCCTGCGGCTCATCGATAGACCACGGCCGTCCTGACGGCCTCAGCACCGTCATATCGACCTCGCCGCGCTTGAGCATCTCGGCGCGCTCGGCGGGCTGCTCCGCAAGCACCAGTCGCAAACGTGCAAACCCGGGCACCCGCTCCTCATCCCAGTAGTCCGTGTTAGCTTCAAACTCAACCCACTCACCGGGAGATCGGGCGAACATCTTCCACGGCCCGGTCCCGATCCCTTCGTCCGAACCGTCCGAGTGCGCTGCAAGCAACGGCATATCACCGGCGACAGGACCGAAAGCGTGCATGATCGACACATGCGGGTACTTCAAATGGAGCAGGGCCGTGCGGGAATCTGGCGTCTCAACGCTCTCGACAACACCCGCCAGCACCGGACACACCGCGCAGCGAGCGTCATCACGTGAGTAGTAGTTGACCGAGTACGCGATATCGGCGGACGTAACGTCGACGCCGTCGTGCCACTTGATGCCCTTCTTCAGCGTCAGTGTGTAGGTAGACGCGTCCTCGCCGGGATCCCAACTCTCCAACAGGCCGTAGCTCTGGTCGAACTTACCGTCCGGTCCTATTCCGACCAGGTGGTCGTACAGGTGACCGTGGTACTGCAGTCCCGGCTGCCCGTCCAGCGACGGATCAAGCGTCTCGGCCCAAAACGATGGAAGTGCGACCGTCAAAGTCTGGTCTAACGGTTCGCGTGAATCGTCCGAGCTACAGGCAAAAGCTCCCACGATGAGCAGTGCAAGTAGTGGCCACAATCGACGGGCTGGCGTATTGAGCGACTGGTGCAATGTCGTGCTCCCCGGCACCCGTTTCCGGTGTGTTTCTAGTCAAAAAGAAGCGCCGGAATGGATCATCCATCCGGGCAAAAATGCGGCACAAACAGTGTGCTCCACCTTCACCCGGACTACGACCCACGTCCGGCGCAAGATTCAATCTATGTTCAGCTGGTCAAGTCCTACCTGCGAGGAGCGTAACCGGGCAGACGCCCCCGCTCCCACACGTGCTCAAGGGCAACCTCTTCGTTCAGGTCGCCACCCCAACCCGGGCGATTCGGGATGATCACTTCACCGTTCTCGATTTCGAGCTTCTCGGTGAGCAGATCATCCTTCCACGGCACGTCGTCGATGTCGATCTCCGAGATCCGGATGTTTCCACGAGATGCGCAAAGCGCCATGGAGTGAAGCGTGGATAGGTGGCTGTAGTAGTTGTGCGGCGCAACGTTGATATCAAAAGTCTCCGCCATATCGGCGACCTTTAGCGACTGCGTGAAGCCGTTCCACGGCAGGTCGATCATGCAAACGTCCATCGATCGCGCCTCAAAGTACCGACGGTACTCGCGTGACGTGATCAGGTTCTCGCCTGAGCAGATCGGCACGGTCGTGGAGTCGCGAATCTCGCGCAACCCATCCGGCTCGTAGATGTCGATCTCGACCCACATCATCCTGAACTCTTCCAGCGCCTTCACGATGCGCTTCGCAGCCTCAACCCGGAAGTTAAAGTTCAGGTCCAGTGCGATGTCCACATACGGTCCGACAGCGTCACGGAGTGTCCCGATCTGCATTCGGATACCGTCAAGAAATGCGTTGGTTACGTTGCCGTCGGTCGTACCACCGCCGCCACCGAAACCGCCCAATTTTTCCCATGTCTTCGGTTCGTTATGCGGGATCAATGGATTCGTCTTAAGAGCGGTAAATCCTCGCTCAACGACCTCTTTTCCAAGAGCGGTCACGTCCTCCCAGGTGTTGATAGGGTCGACACCGATCAATTCAGCGTTGCCCATCCGGGAGCTACCACAGTGCGACCAGTAGACCCTCTGACGCTCACGCGTCGGGCCGCCGGCCAGTTCATACACCGGTATGCCAAGCGCCTTGCCCTTGATGTCCCAGAGAGCCATGTCGATACCAGCGATCGCCTTGCCTGCGATCCCGCCCGGGCTCTGACGTCCCATGCGGTACATGTCCCAGTAACGAGCCTCAACCGATCGCGGGTCCTCGCCAATTAGGATCGCCTCAAACTCTTTTGCCGTTTCGACGACCCCGTAAGGGTTACGCCCGTCCGAACATTCGCCGTACCCAGTGATCCCCTCGTCCGTGCGCACAGCGATGTACTGCCAGGGCCGCCATCCAGCGTCTACGACAAAGGTATCTATTCCAGTGATCTTCATTCCGGTGCTTCTCCAGTCGAAGGGAATATCTCGGCATCGCTAAGGACGGTGCCCGCGGGCGGAGGTTACACCCCTTCTCACAGGCGTGGAAGCACTATTCGGTTGACCACGTAACCAACCAGCCACGCTGCGGCTCGGCCCAGTCGAACTTAACGCCGTCGCCGTTTGGGACAAGACACGACGGAAGAAGCTCTTCAAGCCGCTTCGCTCTGTCCGATCCCGGATTCAAGAAAAGTCGTTGTGTAGAGCGTTCCAGCGCAGCCTCGGCACTAAGAAATTCGCCGTGTGGCCTATCCTCGAGTCGATGCACATCATGGTCGATGCCAAGCGATTCCAGCAGCCCGCGGAACTCCGGCATCGCCGGTAGAGCGATACGCTCTTCGCCAAATAACCGTCTGAACAGCTCATGAAAATTACCCTGCGGCGGTCGTTCCCTGAGCATCACCGTCACCCGTTTGCGGGCATGGTCCTGCAACTTCTGAACGAACGGCAGTATCGGCGTCGTGGCGTACATGACGTGCGAACATA
>CAUZRH010000186.1:0-4298 GCA_963582115.1 Dehalococcoidia bacterium | reverse complement strand
CAGATCATCCCGAATCACACGGATCACCCTAGACAACCCCAAGACAATCGGGGATTCGCCGCATGACCAACGTCTACTCATCAGATCTTTCAGACGACGACATTCGGTCTAGCACCGACGCACCGGAAGTCGTCGTCCAACGACTCCCCCTGTACATTCGTGTGCTGGCCCAATTCGACGCCACCGGTGCCGAAATGGTGTCGTCTGAGCAACTGGGCACCCAGTTGCAGATGACCCCGGCCCAGATCCGTAAGGACCTCAGCTACTTCGGAAGATTTGGCAAGCAGGGCCGAGGCTACAACGTCAAACGGCTAGCGCTTGAGCTTCGTGCGATCCTGGGACTGGACCGCCAGTGGAATGCGGGCCTTGTTGGCGTAGGTCGACTCGGGCGTGCGATCATCGCCTATCCCGGATTCCGGCCCGAAGGATTTCGGATAATTGCTGCGTTTGACGCAGATCCCTCCGTCGTAGATTCCGCAATCGGCGACATCGAGGTACGACCAATCGACCAGATCAAACAGACCGTCGCCGAACTGGGTATACAGATCGGCATTGTCGCAGTCCCTGCGACGAACGCTCAGAGCGTTTTTGACGCACTGGTTCATGCCGGTATCAAAGCCATCCTTAACTACGCCCCCGTCGCCCCTCAGGTGCCGCTTGACGTCAAGGTGCGCGGCGTAGATCCGGTCCTTGCACTTCAGTCCATGACTTACTTCTTGAAGCCGGACGTCGAAGCCTAACCACGCGCCGCGGGTTATCTTTGTTTGAGATGACGAAGTAGGTTTCAGCCACGCCCGAGCCTGAACGCGGAACCCAGGCGCGAAACAGGGCCAAAGAGTTAACCCCAGCCCTGTTTTATAAAAGCGTCTTGTTCCGGTTAGCCTTGCTGGTTCGGAACCGAACCCGGCGGAGTGGCAGGGGAACTACGGTGGCCACGCCTACGTGCCAGGCCGACCCTGATCTGTGCACGACGGAAAGCCTGCAATGCTCGTGTGAGGTCGACATCCGTCGGCCTGCCGTCGACACGTTCCTGCGCCCGAATAAGCGCGGACTCGGCACGTTCCAGGTCGATGGCGACGTCCATCTCCGCCGTGTCGGCGAGGATGGTCACCTTGTTATTCAGAACTTCCATGAAACCGCCCGTAATGACGAGAACATTCTCGTCGCTGTTGGAACGGACCGTCATCTCGCCCGGCTGTAGCTGCGTCATCAAGGGCGCATGACCCGGAAGAATGCCAAGCTGACCGTCGATACCCGGCGCTATCAGCGAGTCAACCTCTTCCGAGAATACTTCGCTCTCGACGGTGACGATTGTTAGTGTGAACGTGGCCATTTACTGGAGGCTCCGCCCCTAATGTAGGGGTCCTACTGGGATCGATTTAGGCGTTGGATTCGGCGAGCATCTTCTCGCCCTTTTCCCTGGCCTCGTCGATACCACCGACCATCCGGAAAGCCTGCTCAGGCAGGTCATCGTGTTTGCCGTCCAGGACCTCACGGAACCCACGGACGGTGTCCGCCAGCGGCACGTAACGTCCCGGAATGCCGGTGAACACTTCACCAACGAAGAACGGCTGCGTCAGGAACTGCTGGATACGGCGTGCACGGCCAACGGCCACGCGGTCCACGTCCGAAAGTTCCTCGACCCCAAGAATGGCGATAACGTCCTGGAGGTCACGGTAGCGCTGCAAAACTTGCTGCACTTCTCGTGCCACACCGTAGTGCTCTTCACCCACGATACCCGGCTGCAAAATCCGGGAGTTAGACACAAGCGGGTCGACGGCCGGGTACAGACCCTGCTCCGTCATGCCACGCTCGAGCGAAATGTTTGCGTCCAGGTGACCGAACGTGGTCACAATGCCCGGGTCGGTGTAGTCGTCGGCCGGTACGTATACCGCCTGGAACGATGTGATAGAGCCATCAACCGTGGTCGTGATCCGCTCTTCAAGGTCACCGATCTCTGTGGCCAGCGTGGGCTGGTAACCAACAGCAGACGGCATACGTCCCAGAAGACCAGACACTTCCATGCCGGCCAGGATGTAACGGTAGACGTTGTCGACGAACAGCAGCACGTCTTGCTTCTCAACGTCGCGGAAGTACTCAGCCATGGTCAGACCCGTCAGAGCGATCCGTGCACGTGTGCCAGGAGGCTCATTCATCTGGCCGAACACGAGCACGGTGCTGTCCATCACACCGTAGTCCTGCATCTCATGCCAAAGGTCGTTCCCCTCACGGGAGCGCTCTCCAACACCTGCGAACACGGACACACCAGAGTGCTCCTGTGCGATGTTTCGGATGAGCTCCGTGATAATGACGGTCTTGCCGACGCCGGCTCCGCCGTACGCGCCGACCTTGCCTCCCCTTTGGAAGGGGGTGATCAGGTCAAAGACTTTAATACCTGTCTCAAGAATTTCGGTCGTACCCGTCTGTCTGTCGAACGATGGTGCGGGCCGGTGAATGGGCCAGTACTCGGCGGCATCGACATCGCCCAGTGTGTCCAGCGCTTTGCCGGTCACATTGAAAAGACGCCCCAGGGTTGCGGGGCCAACAGGAACGGAGATGGCACCTCCCGTGTCCCTAACCTCTGCACCACGCTTCAGACCCTCGGTCTGGCCGAGAGCCAGGCAACGGACCCAGTTGTTGCCGACGTGCTGCTCAACCTCAAGGGTGAGCGTCTCGCCGTTCAGATCCAGTTCCAGGCCGTTGTAGATCTCCGGAAGGTCTTCCGCTGCGAACTCCACGTCCACAACTGTTCCGATGACCTGAACAACACTGCCGTTAGCCATTTTTGGGGCTCCTGTGATTTACCGTTTGAGCGGATTCCGGTCCCGTGAATTGGGTGGTCTCCGTCCCGTAATTTGCCGGTCGTTATTTCTATGTAAGTAAAAGAGCGCTAACCCAGCGCCTCCACACCGCCGACGATGTCCAACATCTCGGAGGTGATCGATTCCTGACGAGCCTTGTTCAGCTGCAACGTCAGGTCGTCAATTAGATCGTTTGCCGCATCGGTAGCGTTCTTCATCGCCACCATGCGTGCGGAGTGCTCACTCGCCAATGCTTCGAGAACAGCGTGATACACCTCCATCTCTACATAGCGGGGGAGCAACTTGTCCAACACCTCTACCGGTCCGGGCTCGTATATGTAACCCACGGCATCGCTCCCGCTCAACTCGGCAGGCTCGACCGGGATCAAGGTGTCGATAGTCGGGGCCTGGACGGCGGTGTTCACGAAGCGCGAGTACGCAAGCAACACCCTGTCCACGCCTGCCGATTCAAACTCACTGATAACGAGGTTGGAGATGGCGCGTGTGTCTTCGATTCGGGGACTGTCGCCGATTCCATCGAAGACGGCCTTGAGATCGTTGCCCGTCCGGACCGTGAAATTTCGACCCTTTTTGCCGATCGCCACAATCGTTACCGGCGATTCACTGTCGGAGACCGTTCGCTCCACGGCCCGCGTCAGGTTGGAAACAAGTCCACCCGCAAGTCCACGGTCCGGGGTGATCAGAACGATACCCGTTGTGTGAACTTCTCGCTCCTCAAGTAATGGAACAGATGAGTCCTCAGACCCACGTTCAAGTGCAGCGAGGTGAGAAAGCACGGAGTTCATCTGTTCGGAATAAGGTCGCCCTGCGACCACCATTTCCTGTGCGCGCCGCATTTTTGAAGCGGCGATCATCTGCATGGCGCGGGTGATCTTCGCCGTGTTGGCGACACTTCGGATTCGGCGTCTTAGCTCTTGGGTACTTGGCATGTATCCGGTGCTTCAGGGCAAAACTGCGTCTGCCCGTCTAGCTCCTAGTCTTCCAGGTTGATTGTCTGCTTGAAAGCGGCCGCTGCTTCGGAAAGCTTGGTGCGAGATTCGTCGCTGAGTTCGCCTGTGTCACTAATCTGACCTAGGACATCCGGGATGTTGGCGGCTGTGTACTGGTGCCACCCGACCTCAAACTCAAGAACCTTGGATATCGGCACATCGTCCAGGTCGCCGTTCGTTCCAAGAAAGAAGATCGATACCTGCTGCTCCATCGTGAGCGGTGAGGTCTCGTTCTGCTTAAGGACCTCTGTCATGCGCTGACCACGCTCAAGTTGAGCACGGGTCGAAGCATCAAGGTCGTCGGTACCGAACTGCGCAAATGCAGCCAGCTCACGGAACTGAGCCATGTCCAGCTTCAGTCGTCCCGCAACGTCACGCATCGCTTTGGTCTGGGCCGAACTGCCGACACGACTTACCGAAAGACCGGCGTTTAACGCAGGTCGGATACCTGCGTTAAACAGTTCCGACTCAAGGTAGATCTGTCCGT
>CAUZRH010000185.1:0-4375 GCA_963582115.1 Dehalococcoidia bacterium | reverse complement strand
ATTGTCGCCGCCGTCGAGGCGTTTGTGGCAGAGGACCAGGATGCCGAAACCGCCCGGTTCAGGAGTCAGTGCGAGATGGTGGTCGATCAGATCACCGAGATTCCGGGAATAAGAGCCCAGGTGGAGCACGACAACAAAGATCACCCGATTCCGCACGCTGTGATCTATTTTGAGCGTGACTGGCGCGGACCGGATGGCGACGAGATTCATCGTAGATTGATGGCGCGATCGCCTCGTGTGTACATCAGCCCACTTGGATTTATGGGAGAAATCTACATGGATCCGATCAATCTGCAAGATGGCGAGATCGAGATCGTCGCAGAGGCGATCAGAGATGAGTTGTTAAAGGCGTCCAGCGGGGAGTAGGGGGCTAACGCTCCTTCCATTCCAACCGCGCCAGCCCACCGGGCCTGACGGACAAATCGGTGACTTAACGCTTCGCCAATGACCCGGCGGCCCATCCCCGCGTACAATATCTTGTCGCCTATCGGCGAACGGCGTCAAACACGCCGTCACTGCGTTCACCGGTACCCGTATTTAAAGTGCCAGATCTTCGTATAGCGCTTCCATCAGAAGGCGCACTCGCATCCTCCGCTATGGAACTGCTCGGCAACGCTGGACTCCGCGTTAACCGCTTGAGCACCCGTACCTATACCGCCCCGATCCCCTCAGTCGATGGTGTAGAAGCGCTTTTCCAGCGCGCATCCGACATCACAGGACTGATCGATCGCGGCGTTGCTCAAATCGCCATCGTTGGCCTGGACCAGTTCGAAGAGACCCATGACGAGGACGGCGACGGCATCATCCTGATTCCGGACCTCAAGTTTGGCGGGTCAGACCTCGTACTAGCGGTTCCGGACGAGTGGGTGGACGTCACGACCGTTAAAGATCTCGCAGGCAAGGCCGCCGAAATTGAAAAGACAGGTCGGGTGCTTCGCGTTGCGACCAAGTACCCGCGACTTGTCGGTCGTTATCTGGCGAAGCACGAGATTCAGTACGAACCGGTTGACGCCAAAGGCGGGCTAGAAGCTCGGCCTGAGATCGGCGACGCCGACATGATTGCCGACATCACGGCGAGCGGAACGACGTTGCGCCAAAATCGGTTGCGACGGCTTGAAGACACGCCGATTCTTACGTCGTCGGCTGTGTTGATAGGAAACCTTGTTTCGCTGAAGCTGGACGATGCCGGTCTTGAGCCCGTACGCCAGATCCTGGAGCGGCTCGAATCCCGGGTAGCAGGGCAGAACTTTCAGTGGGTGATCGCCAACATAGAAGGCGAATCTGCCGAGGCCGTAGCTGGCCGGGTGAACTCTGAGCCTAAATACTCCGGTCTGCAGGGGCCGACCGTATCTCCGGTGTTCAGCAAAACCGGTGGATCGTGGTTCTCGGTGCAGGTCGTTGTACCCAAAAAAGAACTGATCCCAGCGATCGACTACATGCGAAAACTCGGGGCCAGCGGAATTACCGTCAACGAACCCGCGTACGTATTCGAAACACCGTGTGCAGCGTACGCGGAGCTGCGTAACAAACTCGGACGGCCTCTCGCCCCAAACGGGGGAGCCCCCAAAGGATGAAACGGGTCACCGGCCTTGCTGAGGCGATAGAACTTCTCGGGGGGCCACAGCCGGACGATGAAGAGGCCGACAGGGTCGCAGCGGGAATCCTTGCCGACGTTCGCCGAGACGGGGACGCCGCGGTCAAGCGAATCTCCAGCGAACTCGACGGCGAACCGCTAGGTTTTCTGGAAGTCGCTCGCAAGGACATAGACTCGGCACTGGACGCGATACCGCCCGAGACGCGTGAAGCTTTAGAGGTGGCCGCCGAGCGCGTTCGGGCGTTTCAGACTGCGGCGATGCCGAAGAGCTGGCACGATGATGAGCGGCACTATGGCGAGTTGGTAACGCCGGTGAAGCGTGTTGGAGCTTACGTTCCCGGTGGAACGGCGCCGCTGGCGTCCACGGTCATCATGACCGTTGTTCCTGCCCAGGTTGCCGGGGTTGAAGAGATTTTTCTGGCGACTCCCGCGATAGGGGACGCCTTGCCGCACCCGGCTGTCCTGGCCGCCGCCGCCATCGCAGGTGCGGACCGCGTCTTCAAGATGGGCGGAGCTCAGGCCATCGGCGCACTCGCTTACGGCACCGAAACCGTACCTGCGGTCGACCTGATAGTCGGTCCCGGCAATGTCTGGGTCACGGCCGCCAAGCGACAACTGTTCGGGCGCGTCGGTATCGACGGACTTTATGGGCCTACCGAGACCCTTGTCGTAGCGGACGAAACATCCGACGCCGAGTTCTGTGCCAGCGACCTGTTAGCCCAGGCGGAACACGACATCCGTGCACGTCCAATACTCGTTAGCACCTCCACACAGGTCGCTGATGGTGTAGAGGACGCCCTCAAGCGTCAGCTTGTGGAATTGCCGCGTAAAGAAATTGCGGGCCAGGCCGTGGAAACCAACGGCGTATCGGTAATCGTGGCATCAGTCGAAGAAGCGATAGAGGTCGCCAACGTCGTTGCACCGGAACACCTTTGCCTTGCTATCGCTGATCCGTCTCCCTATATCTCACTGGTGCGCAGCGCCGGCGGGTTGTTTGCGGGCGAGTATTCGGCAGAGGTTATCGGCGACTACGTTGCCGGACCAAGCCACGTGATGCCGACGGGTGGCACGGCTAGATTCGCTTCGGCGCTCAACGTCAGGCACTTCTTGCGCTACACACCGGTCGTCGATCTTGATAGTGAAGGATTTATGGCCATCGCACGCCAGGCCTCCGTTCTGGCACGCACCGAAGGGCTTCATGGACATGCCAACGCCGCAGAACTGCGCATGAAACGGCTTATCGGGGAGTAGCCCGGGCCGCAGTCCTGTGGTGTAATCCCGTCGTTCGGGTGCAGACATAGTCGTCGCTCCGTTTACCCATCAGATTTATACGGAAACTCGTTTGTCACAGATCCAGATACAACAACTGATGCGCCCGCACCTGGTCACGCCGGAGACATACGCCACGGCGGTATCGCCGGACGAGATGGCGGCGAAGGCCGGCGTCCCGCCGGAGATGATCATTCGGGTCAACCAGAACGAAAACCCGTTTGGCGCGGACCCGGACATAGCGGCGTCACTTATGGACCTTCCGCTGCACCTGTACCCGGACGCCAACCAGGTCAAGATACGCGCGTCGTTGTCTGAGTACACGGGCCACCCAACCGACCAGATCCTGGCAGGGGCAGGCGCTGACGAGATGATCGATCTCCTGATGCGACTGTTCGTTGCGCCGGGAGAGCGCGTCCTGGACTGTAAGCCAACCTTCGGCATGTACCACTTCTGCGCTCGGGTAGCCGATGCGGAAGTGGTTTCTATTCAACGCGATGACGCCTTTGATGTGGACGTAGACGCGGTTGCCCGTGAGGACAATGAGCGTACGAAGATCGTGTTTCTGGCCTCTCCAAACAACCCGACAGGCAACATCCTGACCGAAGAACAGACCCGCGAATTGTTAAAACTCGGGATGGTTATCGTTGTCGATGAGACCTACTACGAGTTCTCCGGACAGACTGTTTCGCACCTGATTCCGGAGTACGAGAACCTGGTCGTGCTGAGGTCATTCAGCAAGTGGGCGGGTATCGCCGGTCTTAGAGTTGGTTACATGATCGCTAGCCCGGAGATCATCTCCCGGCTGTCGGACATAAAGAACCCTTACAACGTAAACATTGCTGCAGAGGCGGCGCTTCTGGCGACGATGCAGCACCGGGGCAAACTGCTCGGTAAGGTTGCGATCCTCTTAGAACAGCGGAAGCGCATGGAGGACGCGTTTGACTCGATGGATCGCGTCTCTTACGTGCCGTCACATGCAAACTTCCTGTTGACGCGCTTTGAGGACTATCTGGCTACGGATCTATACGAAATCCTAGTCAAGAAAGGCGTGTTCGTGAGGCCGTTCTCAGATCCGCGTCTCACGCATGATCTCAGGATCAGCACGGGAACGCCCGACGAGACGACCCGGGTGCTGGAAGTTCTGTCGGAGCTGGTTTAACCGACTCCAACCCGGGAACGCATTCCCGCTAACCAGACTCGCGCTGCGCTTGCACCTTTTACCGCTCCAACGTAACTATTGAGTTTCATCACCGCGCCTGCGGTGTTCCAACGCGAAAGACAGACGAAATGACTGTGGACAGTTCCCGTACGGCCACCATCGAACGAAAGACCGGCGAAAGCGATATCGCTGTCACGGTCAATCTTGACGGAACCGGCGTTAGCAAAATAAAAACCCCGAACGGATTTCTGAACCACATGCTGGACGCCCTGGCGCGCCACGGTTCTATCGATCTTTCGGTTCGTGCGTCCGGTGACACAGAGTCTGGCCCGCACCATATCGCTGAGGAC
>CAUZRH010000184.1:0-4384 GCA_963582115.1 Dehalococcoidia bacterium | reverse complement strand
TAAATGTGTCTTCCGGCGCGCGCCCGATGTCGTTCCGCTCTAACGAAGTGGTGGCGGGTAGGACGATGTCGGAGTGCCGGGCCGTGGCGGTCCAAAACGACTCGTTGAGGATGATCGTCTCCGGCTTTTGCCATGCCACCGCCATGCGATTCAGGTCCTGGTGATGGTGGAACGGGTTGCCTCCGCACCAGTAGATCAAGCGTGCGTCCGGGTAGGTAAGGCGGCTGCCGTTGTAGTCGAACTCCTCGCCGGGATTTTCCAGCATCTCCGTGATTCGGGAGACCGGTATGAAGCCCCGAACAGGGTTGGTCCCCTGTGGGAAGATCAGGCCGGAGACGCGTCTTGCTTCTCTGCCGGTGCGCCCGAAAGCGCCGTATCCGTAGCCAACTCCGCCGCCCGGTAGGCCGATCTGGCCGAGCATCGCCGCCAGGGTCGCTGCCATCCAGTAGGGCTGCTCGCCGTGGTCACCGCGTTGTAGCGAGTAGGCGACCGTGACGAGCGTGCGTTTGGACGCCATACGTCGTGCGAGTTCACGGATCTTGTCCGCCGGGATGCCGCATATCGCAGCAGCCCAGTCAGCGTCTTTTGGCTGGCCGTCTGACTGGCCAAGGAGGTATGTCTCAAAACGGTCGTATCCGTGGCAGTGGGTCTCGAGAAAGCTCCGGTCGGCGAGTTCTTCCACGGCCAGCGTGTGGGCCAGTCCCAGCATGAGCGCCGTGTCCGAGTTCGGCCTCGGGGCCAGCCATTCGGCATCCAGATTTTCGGCGGCGTCTTCTCGTAGCGGGCTGATGTTGACGAACTCTACGCCGTTCAATTTGCAACGATTTAGCCAGTGCTGCGCCGTGTGTTTGCCCGCACCGCCGGCGCTGATCTGCGTGTTCTTGGGCGGCATTCCACCGAACATGACGATTAGCCCGGTGTGCTCCGCAATCACGGGCCACACGGTTTGCTCCTGCGTGAACAGCATGTGGCCGATCCCGAAGACGTGCGGGACTATGACCTCGCTGGCGGCGGAACTGTAGGTATTGCTGGAGGCTGTGTAGCCGCCGATGGTGTTGAGGAAGCGGTGGATCTGGCTCAGTGCGTGATGGAACCGGCCTGCCGACGCCCAGCCGTAAGAGCCGCCGTATATGGCCTTGTTCCCGTGGGTGTGTATAACCCGGGTGAGTTCGTTTCCGACCAGCTCGAACGCCCGCTCCCAACTGACAGGAACGAAGGGCTCGCTCCCACGACCGCCACGATTCGCCTGGGGACCGTGTTCCAGCCAGCCGCTTCGGACCATGGGCTGTGTGATCCGGGATTTGTGGTGGACCGCGCTCGGGATCGACTGGCCGATGGGAGATGGATCGGGATCGTCAGCCCACGGATGCGCCGCGACTATCTGGCCGTCTTCTACGTCGACGTCATAAACGCCCCAGTGCATGGACATGCGTGTGCGCTTCTTGAGCGGTCCGGTCAAAGCAGGCTCCCGGCTGGTGGATTACAGAACCGACACATTATGCCGGTAGGATCACAAGGAAGTGAACGTCGAAAGTGTGTCGGCGCGGGATCAGGCCCTGAGAATTTCCCGTCGAGCCAGTATTCGTTCGACCAGGGGCTGCATGCCCATTTCGCGGGCGGGCGCAAGTGCTTTATCGTGAAGGCTCGTAGCCTTCTCGCTGTCACTCTCGGCATCGCGATCCAACAGTATCTGGGCATAGTCAGATTGCGTCCAGGCCAGTTAGAGCCGGAACTCGCCTTTACGACAAAGCATCCATAGATGCCTCAAAATGCTCACCGCATCATCGTGTCGGCCAAGCGCTGCGGTGAACATTCCCATGTGTCTGTCGTACGGCACCAAAGCTACGTCTGTGATGATCCCGGCGTGAGGCAATAGCTTTCCGTACACTCGCTCGATCTCTTTCAGGTCACCGTCTGATCGACCGCGAGATAGGTAAGACACCCGACACCGAGCTTTTGTGCGCATGACCGTTGAAGTCGGCACGTGTGCATCCACAGGCGCTAACGGCCTTGTGGATCGGGTTCCGTCATTCCCGCCTGGTGCGGGAACGACGGTTAAATAGACCACACTCCGGGGGACTAACCTCCGACGGCGCTTGCCACCATGTCGCCGAACTGGACCGTGCCGATGCACTTGTCGCCTTCGTCAGCGATGTCACGCGTTCGGAATCCTTCAGACATGACTGCGTCGATGGCTTTTTCGATGGCGTCTGCCTCTTCGTGAAGGCCAAACGACCACCGAAGCATAAATGCACTGCTGATGAGTGATGCGACCGGGTTGGCCACGCCGTGTCCAGAGATGTCCGGGGCACTGCCGTGGATGGGTTCGTACAACGCGGGCTTTCCACCACGACGGCGACGGACACCCTTTTTCGGCGGCGGGCTGGTCAGGCTGGCCGACGGAAGCATTCCCATGGAACCGGACAGCACGGACGCCTCATCCGAGAGGATGTCGCCGAAGGTGTTTTCTGTCACGATCACGTCAAACTGCGCCGGGTTGGTGATCAACTGCATTGCTGCGTTATCTACCAATACATGGTCCAGTTCCACGTCACGGTACTCGTGGTGGAGCTCGGTGGTGATTTCACGCCATAGACGGCCGGTTTCAAGCACGTTCGCCTTGTCGACAGAAGTGAGCTTCTTGCGGCGATTGCGCGCCATTTCGAAGCCGACGCGTACGATTCGTTCAATTTCCTTCTCGGTGTACGAGAGGGTATCGACAGCTCGTCGTCCCCTGGCATTCTCCCAGCGCTTTTTGGGTCGGCCAAAATACAGGCCACCGGTCAGCTCCCGGAGGATAACCATGTCGACGCCCTCCAACCGCTCCGGGCGGAGCGGGGAGGAGCCCACAAGATCCGGGTAAACCTTGATCGGCCGGACGTTTGCGAACAGGCCAAGTTCTTTGCGTATGCGGAGGATGCCGTCTTCAGGTCGGGTTTTCGCTCGCGGGTCGTCCCACTTCGGTCCGCCCACGGCACCGAACAGGATGGCATCACACCCGAGAATCGTGTCCATCGTCTCTGCGGGTAGCGGTGTGCCGTATTTGTCTATTGCACAGCCGCCCATTTCACCAGTTCTCCAGGTGAAATCGTGCCCGTAACGTCGTCCGATGGCGTCGAGCACTTTTACGGATTCGGCCGTGACTTCCGGTCCAATCCCGTCCCCACCGATGACAGCGATCTTTAGGTCCAAGGTTCTTTTCTCCGTTTTGGGCGACTACCAGCGTGCTGGGTGCGCCTCTTCAAAGTCGGTAATTTCGTTGTTGTTCTGGAGTGAGCGTTCGATCTCGTCGAGGCCCTGGACCAGAGATTCCTGACGGAAGGGCTCCATCTCGAAAGATTCCGAGAAGTCTTCATCGTCGTAAACGCGTCTGGCTTCTACGTCCACGGTCAAGGTGTAGCCGGGATTCCGAAGCGCACGGGCCAGGATGGCGTCCACACTGGCCTGAGAAAGAATGACGGGCGCCATGCCGTTCTGAAAGCAGTTGCTTCTGAAGATATCGCCAAAACTTGGGGCGATGATGGCCGTGAAGCCGTATTCCTTCAACGCCCAGGGCGCATGCTCCCGAGATGAACCTGAACCGAAGTTGGGTCCGGCAACGAGAATTGGGGCGTTCTGGTATTCCGCCCTATTGAGGATGAAATCAGGATTGGGGACGCCGTCTTCCAGGTATCTCCAGTTGAAGAATGCGAACTCGCCGAAACCGGTCCGTTCAATCCGCTTCAAGAACTGTTTTGGGATGACCTGGTCTGTGTCCACGTTCGCCATGTCAAGCGGAGCGACAATCCCGGTTACTTTTTTGAGAGGATCCAATGTTTTGTCCTGTTGCTCGGTAGTCTCAGATTTTTGGGGAGCGATGCCTGTGAGGGCAGGGCTCCTCTCCAGATTTTGGCGGTTTCTGGGTTACAAATTAATTTCCGACTGTTTTCGCCGGGTCAGCACGAGATGATGCCTGATTTCCTGTGCCCGATGAAGCCGGTACACAACAATAACCGTTAATCCTAGCGGTAGGACCTGAAAAAGGTCTGACAAGACCAGCAATCGTCCCGCTTCCGCCCAGTGTCCTATGTCTTCGCGTCCGACAAAAAAACCAATCCCTCTGGGTCCGAACAGGATAGCGGCGATAACAAATGTCCACCACGAGGTAATGATTTTTCCGTCTGAAGTTCTAGCATTCTGCCACGCTCGTCGGTTTTTGGTATCCGAGGATCCAGAGGCCTGCGCAAGTTCCCTAACGATACGGGTGGGTTTGACCAGATTCATTATCGGTATAAAAAACCAGCCTACTACCCATCCCGGTGTGTACTTTTGACCCGCAATACGTAGGTGTTGAAGATTGGAACTGGCACGGTGTATGAAAAGGGCGAACGTGATGATGAGTGCG
>CAUZRH010000183.1:0-4394 GCA_963582115.1 Dehalococcoidia bacterium | reverse complement strand
CGGTATTCTCACTGCTGACGGCGTTGTTCTTCCCGCTGATCCACGCAGGACGGCCGTGGAGAATTTTCTACTGGATTACACCGTACGACTTTGCACGAGGGATATTCCCGAACGCCCGCTCGCCGCTGGTGTGGGACCCGTTTGCGATCGGAACCTACCTCACCGGTAGCACTCTATTCCTTTACGTTGCTCTTCTTCCCGACCTGGGTGTTCTCAGAGACCGAACAACTGGTTGGCAGCACTCCTTCTACACCGTCGCATCCCTTGGCTGGCGCGGAAATCCACGGCAGTGGAGACTCCAGACCGTCGCCGGCATCCTGCTCTCGGCACTGATGCTTCCGATTTTCGTATCGGTGCACAGCATCGTTTCGTGGGACTTCGCCGTCACGTCATCTGTTGAAGGCTGGCACTCTACCGTCTTCGCTCCCTACTTCGTTGTCGGTGCTGTCCACTCCGGTGTGTCTGCTGTTGTCACGATGATGGCGCTCATGCGCTGGTTGTGGGGCTGGGACAATTACATCCGGCCGGAACACTTCGACGCACTGGCAAGGCTGCTCATCGTGGTCGCCTGTGCATGGTTGGGTTTGACATTCTCCGAGTTGATCTTTGGGATCTACAGTCTTGAAGCGCCGGAGCGTGCTCTGCGTGAAATGCAGATGTTCGAGTGGCCGTGGAACTTATTGTTCATAATTTTCTTCTTAACGGGATTCGCTATACCGGTACCGTTATGGTTCTTCAAACGTGTCCGGAACAACATTGCAATGATGTTCTGGACGTCCATCCTAGTGAACATCGGGATGTGGCTTGAACGTTTCTTGATCATCGTCCCGGGACTCTCAAGAAAACAGCCGTTCGTATTCACGTGGGACTCATATCAGGTATCGCCCCTAGAGTTGGGCCTTCTGTTGTGGTCGTTCGCATGGGTACTGATGTTGATGCTGTTGTTCTCCAAGTTCTTCCCGTTAATCCCGCTCTTCGAGACTAAAGAGAGCCAGGTTTTCACCACCGACGTCAAAATTGGCCGCGTGAACATGCCGGCTGTAATCAGGGAATTGGATTAGGTAACGCACGATGGCAGCTTCAAACAGCGTTCTAGGGCTGTACGACACCCCGGATGCGGGCGCTAATGCGATGGACGGACTCAAGTCCGCTGGCTTTGCGCTTGGCACTTTCGACGTGCTCACCGGCACGCCGTACCCGGAAGGTGCGTTCGGCGAATACGTCCCACAGCACAGGCTCTTCCGGTTCCCGTTCTTCGGGGCAATGGTTGGTTTAACCCTGGCAATCCTGTTCACGGCGGGCACACAGCTTGCCTACCCGGTGGTCACAGGTGGTAAGCCGATTCTCGCGATCTTCGCCATGCTGATCATCGCTTACGAATTGACGATGCTTGGCGCAGTCGTAGCGACCGTTGTCGGCATTCTCTTTGAGTCACGTCTACCGAACCTGAACCTTGGCGCGTACGACCCCCGGATTACCGAGGGATATATCGGCGTAGTCGTTGAGTGTGAGGACGACCGGATTGAAGAAGCACGCGGAGTGCTGCAAACAGCCGGCGCCTTGGAGATCAAAACGGCTTGAGTCTTCGAACGACACACATCTCGAGTAACTTCCGATCCCGTTTCGCGGGTCGTCGTCTGCTGATTGCATTAGCATCGGTCGCCCTGCTGGCGGCTGCGTGTGTGCAGGAAAGCGGCACGTACCCGATCGAGATCTTCACTGAGATGCACTACTCGCAGTCATACCGGTCCCAGGAAATCCCACGTCTCCCCGGCGTCAAGTCAGCTGTGGCGTACAACGGCCAGGGCAATACCCAGGACGTTTTAAACGTGCTACCGGCTAACGAAGCCCATCCGTACGACGCAAGAGCCGGTGCGGAACTGTACCGGGTTAACTGCTCTGTTTGCCACGGCCTGGGTGGAACAGGTGACGGCCCCGCGGCTGCTCACATCACTTCGCCAAACTCGGCATGGGCATCAGACACTGGCACTCCCTACGGAGCACCTCCGAATCTCCAGAATTCCCGAACCCGTCTGAACGAGGACGCCATGTTCGGCCTCGTCTCTAACGGTATCCTCGTGATGCCAAGGTTCGGTCCCCTGCTTTCGGAAGCAGAACGATGGGACATAGTTCGATACGTTTTCGACACATCAGGGACCGGTCTCGGCCAGTAGGTGATCCGCTGTAGTTCATATTTCTTCCCAGGATTAACATTTCGGGAAGGTTTAAACCGCTTTTCCCCGGCGATACCATGTATACATGGCATTCGTCACTAAATTAACCAGACCCTCGGAGTACGGTGCCGGGGGACGGTAAGCATTTTGAGTCACACCGTAATCAAGCGCGCCACGATGATATCCGTCATGTTATTCGTGGCGATCATATCGCTCATCGGCGCCGTGCAGATCCAAGCCCAATCTCCAGATTCATCTACTGAAGCGCCTCCCACGGTCACTATTGGCCCGGACCAGGATCGCGAGTTTGAGAAGCGTGCTCAAGGACTTGAGAAGTCCTTGATCTGCCCTATCTGTCCCGGCGAAACGCTAGATCAGTCGTTCGTGCAGATTAGCCAGGACATGAAACGGATTCTTCGGGAAAAATTGCTTGAAGGTCAGGACGAAGACCAGATCAAGGACTTCTTCGTAGCACGCTACGGCCCCAGCGTCCTCGCAGCTCCTCCCCGAACCGGCTTCAATCTCATAACGTGGATCGTTCCTCCCGTGGGCGTTGCTATCGGCATCGCGTTACTGGTAATCGTTATGCGGCAGATGCGGCGCGATAGCGGAACCGTTGTTGCGGCGGGAGTTGGTGGGCCTATTCCTGAAAACGAAGAAGAAGGGGGGCTTTCCGATTATCTGGCAGAGGTAGATCGCGATCTGTCCCTTGGCGATGACTCCCCGGATCACGAACCGGATGACATAGTTGGCGTACGTGAAAGGAACTCTCAGGACTAGATGGCAGAGCTTGGCACGATGTCCCTACTGCTCGCCTTCGCGCTGGCTCTTTACGCGGGGGTTGGCTCTGTAGTCGGTGCAAGACTGGGCTCGGGCGACCTTGTGATGAGTTCGCGCCGGAGCTCCTACATGGCAGGTCTGGCGCTCGCCGTCGCTGTGGGTGCGCTTGTATATGCCTTCGTCACTCACGATTTTTCGATTGAATACGTTCGTGGCCATAGTGACCGGGCGCAGAGTCAGGCGTTCACATGGGTAGCGATGTATGCCGGAAACGAGGGCTCACTTCTCTACATAACGGCGATCTTCACCGCTATGTCTATGGTCTCCATATACGTCTCACCCCGCCGACTTGAACCGTCCCGTCCTTACATAATCGCCGTGTTGATGGGCATCACGGTCTTCTTCCTCGCTGTGTTGCTTACGCTCGCCGATCCCTTTGCGCCGGCTGCGTTTGATGCTGGCCGTGGCATGGGCGTCAATCCCCTTCTCAGACATCCCGGCATGTTCATCCATCCGCCGTTGCAGATGGCCGGTCTTGTGGGAGTCGCCATCCCGTTCGCATTCGTCGCGGGTGCTATGATCGCCGGGCAGACCCGGGACCAGTGGCTGGACGCCGCACGGGTCAGCGCCATCGCCGTGTGGGCGGTGCTCAGCGCAGGCGTTCTCATCGGCGCGTGGTGGGCCTACACGATCCTCGGATGGGGCGGTTACTGGGGCTGGGACCCGATCGAGAACGTGGCCATAATGCCGTGGCTCGTCCTGACTGCGTTCATCCATTCAGTGATGGTCCAGAAGCGTCGTGGGATGTTCCGCATGTGGAACGTAGCACTTTTGTCGATGATATTCGTGCTGGGTCAGTTTGGTCTGTTTATCAACCGGGGCGGGCCGGTCGTATCGGTTCACTCCTTCGGGGCGTCGACCATCGGCAGCATCTTCCTAGGATTCATGCTATTCAGCGCCGCGTTCGCGTTAGTAATATTCCTGTGGCGTTATCCGGCCCTCAAGAGCGACCGGCCCCTTGAGTCATTTCTTTCCCGCGAGGCGGGTTTTCTGGTCAACAATTTCCTGTTCCTTGGCGTGACTTTCGTAACTCTCTGGGGAGTGCTGTTCCCGCTGTTCTCCGAGTTTGCGAACAACGAAACGGTCACGGTCTCGGCTCCTTGGTTCAACCGTATCAACGGCCCAATATTGCTGGCTATCGTCATCCTGATGGGAATCGGTCCACTACTACCCTGGCGCAGGACCACGATGACGAGCGTCCAGCGATGGTTAACCATTCCCATAGGAATTGGCATGGTGACCATGGCCACCATCTGGATCTCTGGAGTGCACGAGCTGTGGGCAGTGATCGGCTTTGGCGCCCTTTCCCTTGTGATGTCGGCCGTTCTTGAAGAGTGGTACCGCGGCACAATGGCGCAACGTAGGGCCGGACATAACTTT
>CAUZRH010000182.1:0-4395 GCA_963582115.1 Dehalococcoidia bacterium | reverse complement strand
ATATGTCGTGGATTTTTATGGAGTTGGCAAGGCCGCCAACGCGCGCCGGCTTGATATTGATATAACTCGCCGCTCCGATAGCCAGTGCCTGCTCGACCGCACGCACACTAATTGCGCTCTCGTCCAAGCAAACGGGAGTTTCAATCTGTCTGGCAAGCTCGGCGTGGTCAAGCAGATCGTCGAACGCCAGCGGCTGCTCTATGAAAGCCAGTCCCAGCTTGTCGATCTCCTTGAACATCGGCAGATCGTCAAGCGAGTATCCGCCGTTGCAATCGATGTGAAAGACGGTGTCCGGGAACGCGCCCCGTACGGCTTTAAGCATGTCCAGGTCCCACCCGGGTGCGGCCTTAAGCTTGACCCTCGGGAACCCGGCATCGACGGCGATCTGGATGTTGCCGAGCAGCATGTCGATCGAGTCCTGAATGCCGAAATCTGCCCCGGCCACAACGTCTTTCGTCTCGCCCCCAAGCAACGTGTGCAGCGGAGTGCCTGTAGATTCCACCCTGAGCGCCCACGATGCGATCTCCAACGCCGCCTTGGCAAAGGTATTGCCCTTGAATACGGACAACATCTTGTTCAGGTCGTCAGCATCCTCAAACTCACGTCCGACGATCTGCGGACCCATGATCTCTGACAGCAGATAGAAAACGCCGCCGGCGCTTTCGGTCAGGTAGGTGGGGGCGTGAAGTGGTGACGATTCAGACCATGCCACGGTGTCTCCGTCCGTTACCTTCACCAGCACGGCGTGGATGTAGTAATCCTCGCCGTAGGACGTACGCCACGGATAGATCAAGGGCATGGCGACGTGGTAAATATCCAGACGGTCAAACTTCATGGCGAATCGTGTTCCCTCTGATCTTAAATCGCGCGATATCAACGCAGTGTGGCAGCGAGTCTATCGTGCCACGGGTGATGTCGGCGCTGAACTGACCCGGCAGGCCGGTCAGATCACGGTCACGATGCGCTGTGACGTGTAATATCGCCGTAATCGCCCGCTCATCATCGCATTGGAACGTCTGCTCACGTTCCATCAGTCCAACCGGGCCAATCCGGAGTAGTTAGATGGTTGCCGTAAACCCGCCCATTAACCCGCAGGGAAGATCACAGGCCCAGCTCATCCGGGATAACGCCCGCGACAGGGTGCTGTGGCTGGCTACGGCCATCATCCACTGGGCCAATAACGTCCGGGAGAACACCGACGGATCGAAGGTCGGAGGCCACCAGGCGTCGTCCGCTTCATCCGCAGCGATCCTGAGCGCGCTCTATTTTGAGACCCTGAATGCCGAAGACCGCGTCGCGATCAAACCGCACGCATCGCCGGTCTTCCACGCCATCCAGTACCTGCTCGGGAACCTGGACGTGAAGTATCTGCCGACCCTCCGGGAGTTCGGCGGACTTCAGGCATACCCGAGCCGAACCAAGGACCCGGACGCGCCAGATTTCTCTTCAGGATCTGTGGGACTGTCGCCGGGCGCCGTTACGTTTGGGGCACTCGTACGTGATTACCTGGACGGCCACAATCTTGAGCCGACGTCTGGTCGATTCTTCGCCCACATGGGCGATGCCGAGTTAGATGAAGGCTCGATCTGGGAGACGGTTACTGAGCCGGCTATCCAGGGGCTGGACCGCTGCACGTGGATCGTGGACCTGAACCGCCAGAGCCTAGACCGAGTTGTGCCGGGTATCCGGGTGTCACGCTTCATGGATATGTTCCGGGTCAACGGTTGGAATGTGGTGGTGGCGAAGTACGGGGAGCAGTTGACCGAGCTGATGGAGTTGCCGGGCGGCGAAGCGCTACGGACTCGTATCGACGATATGCCAAACCAGGAGTACCAGGCGATGCTTGTTGCTCCGGCGATCGATGTTAGAAAACGGCTACTTGAGACGACTCGCGGGCAGAGAAGTGATATTGCGCGCTGTATCAGCGATTTTGACGACGAGGAGTTGCAGCGACGCATCGCAGGACTGGGCGGACACGATGTCGGCACGCTCGCACGCTGCTACGAAGAGGCGTCTAGCGCCGACGGACCGTCGGTGGTGTTTGCGTACACGGTGAAGGGCTGGGGACTGCCGATTGCGGCGGACCCGGCAAACCATTCCGCATTATTGACGCAGAATCAGTACGAGGAGCTGGCGGACCACTTTGGTGTTGAGCCGGACTTCCCGTGGGACCGGTTCCCCGAGGGCAGTGACGAGTCTATTTATATGTCGCACGCAGCCGAACGGCTGAAGCGGCCTGAGGTTGCGATAGAGCCACCGCTTTCTTTTAACGACACATCTCTCGGGCTAACGAGTACTGCGTCGACGCAGGAGAGCTTTGCTCGAATCCTGCTCGAGGTTGCACGCACGTCTCCCGAGAGTTCTGAGCGCATCGTCACGGTTTCTCCGGACGTCGCAACTTCGACAAGCCTGGGCTCCTGGATCAACCGCACGGGCGTGTGGCACCACACGGATGCGACCGACTTCTTTGATACCGAGAGCAGGGTGCTGAAGTGGACCGAGGGGCCGCACGGCCGACACATAGAGTTGGGGCTGTCCGAAACGAGTCTGTTCCTGCTTCTGGGGCAGCTCGGACTTTCTAAAGAGCTGTCCGGAAAGCGGCTGGTCCCGATCGGCACGTTGTACGACCCATTTATTGTGCGCGGGCTGGATCCGCTTGTTTACGGCGTCTATCAGGAATCCAAGTTCATCGCCGTAGCGACGCCGTCCGGAGTGACGCTTAGCCCCGAGGGTGGTTCACACCAGGGCATGCTTTCGCCGTCGATAGGGATGGAACTTCCGAATATCCGCTACTACGAGCCTACGTTTGCACGAGAGCTTGAGTGGATTTTGCTGGAGTCGATACGCGGTATTGGCTCGGGTGAAGGCGAATCTGTGTTCCTGCGTCTGAGTACCAAGGTGATCGACCAGTCACTGTTTAACGACCCGCACGATGAGGCCGAAATCGAGGCTCTTCGTACGGCTGTTCTTGATGGCTGCTACCGGTTGCGTACGGCCAACCCGGATACCGACGCCATCGTCAATCTGTTTGTGACCGGTGTGATGATCCCGGAGGCGATTGGGGCGATCCCGGATCTCGAACGAGAGGGGATCGGCGTAAACGTGTTCTCGGTAACGAGCCCGGACATGTTCCACCGCCGGATTCGCGCTGCCGAAAAAGCGCAGGTGCGGGGACAGGATCAAGGGCTGTACGACCCCTCAGGACTGCTTGCTCCACACGAGATCGGCAGCCCCGTAGTCACGGTCATAGACGGATCCCCGCACACGCTGGCCTTCATAGGTTCAGCTATGGACGCGCCTTCGATTAATCTTGGCGTGGACACGTTTGGCCAATCCGGCTCGCGTGACGACCTGTATGCGCTATTCGGTATCGACACCGACGGCATCTATGCCGCAGCCATGGGTGTCGTGGACCGTGAACGAAGACGCCGGGCGTAAGGGCGCCTGAACACTCCCTCTATAAGCCCTAACCGGGACGTCTATTGCGTGCCATTGGGTGTCTGGTTAGTTGCGTCCAGGTCGTTCACGACGCGTGAGACGACCAAACAATCCTCCGCCTGATCGCCCCGCACGGGCCTCTTCAGCCGTCGCGGGCCTAGCACGCGGTTCTGCGCTTTTGACAGGGTCGTCAAGTGGCAGATCGATTTGTCCCAACTCCGTGTTGTCCTCCAACTCTTCCTCATCTTCGGCCAGCATTCCGCGGATCAGATGCGTCATACGCCAGGCCGTTTTATAGGTCACGCCCAGTTCCTTCTGGAGCTCGGTTATCGGGATGTCCGGGTCGACCGAAGAGAGCAGGAAACTGGCGTAAAACCACTTGGTCAGTGGGGTCCGAGACTTGTGATAGATGGTGCCCGCTGTGAGGTGGACGTGGTGGCCGCAACGGTCGCAGGAGTACGACTTTCGAGATCGCACCCGGTGGTACTTTGTGACCCTCCCGCACGGCTCGCAAAAGATCCCGTCCGGGAAGATTTGGTCCTTCAACCACTCAAGACACGCGTCGTCATCCGGGAACTCTTGCTCAAACGCCTAGAGATCATTAAAGGTAAAAAGCGTCATAGAACCTCCGTCGTTGGCAGGGCATTCAGGCCAGCCAAATCGCGGACTCGCCGCCACATGTGGACTCAATACGCGTCGGGATACAACTCGACGTGTTCATCGATTCAGCGACGTAAGAGCCTGACGACCGTAACCCATCATGGCAGGTAGGTCGATGGGTCTCAGGCCCGGGCGTCGGGCCGTCTCTCCCCAGATTTCAACCGGGAGGGTTATCCGGATAGGTGCTCCATCGCGGCGGCGACACCGCTGCCCGACCGCGGTACTCCCGCTATGTCGAGCCCCATCTCGACGCCGGCGATTGTGCCCATCAGCGTCAGGTCGTTCAGATCACCAAGG
>CAUZRH010000181.1:0-4405 GCA_963582115.1 Dehalococcoidia bacterium | reverse complement strand
TGTGTGCGCCGTCCACAATTATCTGGACTGCGTCATCCGGGGATGTCAGCACCTCGGCTCGCGCCGGCCATCGGACAGAGGCGATGCCATTTGAGACGTGTTCAGCGCTGATCGTCAGGCCACGTTGCTCCGCAAACATTTCTAACGCAGTAACCGCAGTCATCGCATTGTCGACCTGATGCGGTCCGGCAAGCGGTAACTTCAGATCGTAGTTGTGTGAACTGCTCTTGAGACGCAAACGTTGCACGCGATCACCGTCTGCTGTGATCACTTGCTGGGGGCCTTCGACGATCGACAGATGGTCGTGTGCGTAGGTCACTTTGGAATCACGTTCATGAGCCGCTTGTTCGATCACCGGACGTGCCGTAGGGGCCTGTTTGCCTACCACTACCGGAACTCCGGGCTTGATGATTCCGGCCTTCTCGAATGCGATCTTTGGGACCGTGTCGCCCAGGACAGCCGTGTGATCCAGGCTGATGGGCGTGATCACCGCAACGTCCGGCGTGACAAGGTTTGTGGCGTCCAATCGGCCTCCAAGGCCGACCTCGATCACCTGGACATCGGCACCGACGGCGCGGAACTCAAAGAATGCCATCGCCGTGAGCATCTCAAACACGCTGACAACCCCGACGTCTCCGCGTTGTTCTACCGCCTCGACGTCTGGCCAGAGGTCTTCGACGAGTTCGCTGAATCGCTCGCTTGAAATCTCTTCCTTATCGACCCGTATCCGCTCCGTCATTCGGTGCAAATGCGGCGATGTGAACAGGCCAATTTTGAGACCTGCGGCATTCAAAACGGAAGCGATCATGGCGGAGCTGCTGCCTTTGCCCTTTGAGCCAGCGACGTGGATCGTGGGCGTGGCGTTCTCCGGATTTCCAAGGCGCGCGAGAAGGACCTCCATACGTCGGAGGTGGAAATCAGGCGGCTCGCCGACCCGCGTCTTACGCTCGAAATCGGCCAGCGAGAGTAGCTGGGCGACGGCGTCTGTGTAGTTCAGTGCTAATTCTTTCTGGGATGCGTTGGAAATTGCTTGATCGGGATTAAGTCGAGATCACGAGTCCGCATGACAACACACCGGATCCAATTCCTGGATGGTAAATATCACGGTGCACAGGAAGTTCTTGAGGGTTCTGACCGCAATTCTAAACGTACGGGCCGATTTTGAACCGAACACGGTCCAAGGTTTTAGTGAGTATTTCGGGCGTGATGTACCTGATCCGCCTAATTTCGCCCAGAATCACTTGATTCTCGGGGGATCAGGCTCAAGACACCCTGAACTGACCGAAAATGCGCGACTCTATGTACATGATTCCGTTCACGCACAAGAACATGCCTGTCCCTTCTCGCACGGCACTACTGGCGCTGTTTGCGATGTTCATACTGATAGTCGCTTGCGGGAAACAAACTTCGATCGGCACTCCGACCCCTCGCCCGTTTGAAACCGTAGTACCGACGGTGCCGCCGGCTGTGGTCGAGCGCGATCAGGTCAAAGCGGTCTTTCTGGACGAAATCGCCCATATCAGCCAGGGCGAGTGGACCACGATCTACCAGTCCTGCACAATCGATTTCCGAAGTCGCCGAGATCTGGAGACATTCATCGAGCAGGCCGAATCCAACTTCTTCCGCCAGGGTTATACGTACGATGGCTTTGAGGCCCGAAATGTCGTGATGACGACGGAGTCGGATGACCGCGTGTCGATGACGTACGACGCGTACGAGAACGGTGAGTTCATTCGTAAAGTCACTCCCGACGGCGGCGCGTTTGTGTTGGTCAAGGGTGAGTGGATCGATGACGGCATCAACTGCCGGACGTCAAACCGTCCCGCCATCATTTCGTGAGGCAAATTCACTTTGGATCAATCCGCGTAGCGGCCAGCGGTGTACGGTCACGACATCCGGTGAATCAAACCTACCTGTACGCCCCGGCCTGAGTTATATTCCGGCAGGCCAACGAACGTAATCGTCCGAAACATTTCAAATACCTGAAACAACAGGAGAGTCAGACATGAGCGCACGGATCGGCATCATCGGCGGCGGTGCAATTGGTGGATACACAGGCGGGATGCTCACCAAAGCCGGGCACGACGTCACGATCGTTGACCAGTGGCCGGAGCACGTTGCTGCCGTGAAGGCTAATGGCCTGACAATCCGCCACGGCGAAGACGAAGTGAACGTAGCCGCCAACTACATCAATATCAACGAACTCCAGGCGATCGACGACCCGTTCGATTATGTTTTTGTTGCGGTGAAGTCGTACGACACCGAGTGGGCCGCCATCCTGATGCGCCGCTACCTGAAGTCGGACGGTGCGTATGTGGACTTCCAGAACGGCATCAACGACTACCGCCTGGCGGAGACCGTAGGCGTTGAGAACACGCTCGGGTGCGTAATCACCATCGCCGCCGGTTGCTACGAGCCCGGCATCGTACTCCGTACCGACACGAACCCGCTGGCCTACAAGATCGGCGAGCACGACGGCTCCGACACGGCCCGTGCGCGTGAGCTGGTAGAGATCGTTTCAGGGGCCTCCGACGGCACCTACTTCACCGACAACCTGTTCGGCGAACGCTGGGCGAAGCTGGCCATCAACTGCATGGTGAACCCGCTAGCCGGGATAACCGGACTCACCTCTGACAAGGTTCGTACTAACCCGGGGGTTCGAGATATCGGTACACAGGTCGCCGCAGAGGTCATCCGTGTTGGACGGTCACTGGGCCACAAAATCGACAATTTGCTTGGCGTCCCAGCGCAGATGTTTGTAGACGCGGCCGAGGGTCGGAACATCGAAGACCTTGATATCGAGATGGACAAGCAAGCTGCGAACTCGGGCGTGTCCGGTCGTGCATCGTTCCTGCAGGATGTGATTAAGCACAGGCGGACCGAGATCGAGTTCCTGAACGGTTTTGTAGCCGAGCAGGGCCGGAAGACCGGCGTACCGACGCCGTTCTGTGATGCGATTGTCGCCGTCGTTCGTGAGGCTGGTGTCGGCAAACTTGAGCCGGACCCGGAGAACCTCGCACCAGTGGCGACGCTGCTTAACTAGGCCTGAATCGCAAGACGTTCAGACTTACGCCCCTCCACTTTGCCTAAACACCCCGTGAACAACCTGAGACATAAAGATATGACCCCCGGAATCTGGGGAGCCCTAGAATTTGGGAACTTCTGGCGTTCCGGGAGTCATGTCTGGCTCGGGCTTTTGACGGTTGTGTTGATACTGTCGGTCGCCTGTGGGGCTGGCGGTACCGAAACTACCGAGCTGACGTTTGAGGTTGGGGCATCACCCCGCCTCGTGGTTGGCGCGGAGAATGGCGACGTAACCGTACAAACCGGCCCTGACGGCACGATTACGGTTCACAGCGTCAGCACCAGTACCGACAACGTTGAGCTTGAAGTTAGCGCCGACGGCGACGTCGTCACGGCAACGTCTCTGACGAATCACAGCCGGAACCTCTTCGGCGATACCGCCGAGGGCCGGGTTGATTTCACCATTACGGTGCCTCTGAACACAGCGATCGAAGTGGGCATCGCCAACGGAGCCGTGAACGTAGATGGCGTCACGGCCGGTGGGACCGTCACGGCAGGCAACGGAGTGGTTGTGTTGCGCAACGTGACGGGTGATTTCTCTGGAGGTGCAGGCTCGGGCGACGTCAGCATTTCCGATGGATCTGGCTCGTTCCGATTCACTACTGGCGTCGGATCTATCACCTTTGCTGGCGACTTAACCGCGGTTGGAACTAACGAGTTCGAGACCGGTACCGGGGATGTGAGCGTCATGATTGCTGAGGACGCCAGCATCGAGGTAGAAGCGACCGTAACCACCGGGTCAATCACTAACGATTTTGATTTCGCTAACGAAGCGCTTGGGCCAGACGGTAACGCCGGTCACCTCACAGGAACGCTTGGCGATGGCGACGCCGAACTAGTAATTTTGGTCAGCGTCGGATCGGTCGATATCGGCCGCAGGCCCTAGCCGGTCAGGCGGGCCGAACCGGATACCTGGGGCGTTTCGACCTCAGGTTGCTTGAAGGGCCGTCTGGCCTATTCGTGTCCAGCATCGTCATCGTTTTATCGCCAAGCGCGAACCCCGTCTGACGGTGATCCGCAAGGACATCGACCGAGTGTTCGCTAAGGCCGGAGTCAGGACGGTGATCCTCCCCGCGGAATCGATGACAGGCACGTTGATCCACGTCCGAAGGAACACCCGCTGCGGCATCGCAGGCATGGGCCCACGGGCACATGTACGCAATGCAGCGAGTCATCTCACCGGCGAAGGGCGTGAACTCCGGACCGGCGCCAAGAAATCGCAAAGCCGCGACCTGCCGATCCGAGAGCGTGCGAAGACGTCTCGGTCGGGCGGTTGGGGTGCGTGGCGAAGTGAATCGAGAGGTCATTACAAGGGGGACAG
>CAUZRH010000180.1:0-4420 GCA_963582115.1 Dehalococcoidia bacterium | reverse complement strand
GTAAATCGATCCGGCCCCGGGTTAGTCCCCGGCCACGATCGTCAACGGGTCGGAGTTGGCCGCGTCCGACGAGTGATCGTCAAAAATCTCGAGGACGTCATACTCGGTGGTCCGCTGGACTGGTGCGAACCCGGCATCAGATATCACGTTCTTGACCTCGTTCACCGTGGTTCGGTTGTAGAAACCGGCGGCCTGCATCACGTTCTCGTCGAACAGCGTCCCGCCAAAGTCGTCGGCACCAAAGTGCAACGCAACCTGGCCAGTCTTGCGGCCTTCCGAGAACCACGACGCCTGGATGTGTTGCACGTTGTCCAGGAAGATCCGGGACAGTGCGATCGCCCTCAGGTATTCGTTAGGTCCAGATTCCTGCTTCACCTTCTGCGCGAGGCCGGTGTTGTCCCGCTTGTAGCTCCACGGGATGAAGGCCGTGAACCCGGGCTGTCCGATGGCGTCCGCCTTGTCCTGAACGTCACGGATGTGTCCGAGGCTCTCAACTATCTCTTCAGGAGTTTCGATGTGTCCGTACATCATCGTGGCGGTCGTTCGCAGGCCGATGGCGTGTGCTTCTTCATGTACGCGAGTCCAGTCATCGACCGTGCCCTTGGGCCTGAAGCGACTGATCTCCGCCTTCACCCGGTTGGACAGGATCTCGGATCCTCCCCCCGGCAATGAGCGGTACCCGGCGTCCTTGAGCGCTTGCAGCACCTCCCGGATCGACTTCCCTGACACGTCCGTCATCTTCATGATCTCGGGCGCTGAGAAGAAGTGCGGCGTCACCTCTGGGTAGAGGCGAACGGTTTCACTGACCATCTCGACGTAGTAATCAAGCGGGAGCGCGCTGTTAAGGCCGCCCTGCATGAGTACGGTTGTGACGCCTTTTGAAGTAGCGACGCCGATCTGGTCCATCATCTGCGCCACCGTGAAGGTGTATGCATCCTCATGCTCGGGGTCTGCCCGGTAGAACGCGCAGAATGTGCAGTAGGCGTCGCACACGTTCGTGTAGTTCAGGTTGGTGTCGACCACGAAGGTGACTCGACGCTCCTCGTTGTGTCGGTAGCGCAGTTGCTGGGCCATCGGAGCCAGGTCGAGTAACTCCGCCTCTGTAAGAAGGAAGAGCGCCTCTTCCTGGTCGATTCGCTCGCCGGTATTAACTTTCCGGCGGATTGTCGATAGCACTGTGTTCCTCGATTTCCGTTCGTTAATGGGTGCGTTTAAACAGATGGAGCCGCGGGTCGCCACTCCGGCAGTCGGTGGTAGTAGGTTCGGAAGAGATTCAACGCTTCGCGCTCCCTGTCACCCATCCGGTAGATGAACTGGTCCACGTAGGACACGGCCTCTTCCGGGGCCATCTGTGCGGTAGGCCATCCTTCTGAGGTGATCTCTTCGATCTCTGCCAACCCTCGATCAAGGCTCTCTCCAATGGCGGCTTCGAGTTCAGCTAGAGCAACCGGATCGGTGTCAGCGCGCGCAAGCCAGTGGGCGTAAACAAAGGGCAGGCCCGTCATCTCGTTCCAGACCTCTCCAAGGTCGTGAACGAACGGGTAGTCTTCGATACCACTGCGGTTACGCAAAGCCTCGTCGCCGATCAACAGGATGGCGTCGTGCGGTTCTTCCCGTGTGACCAGTGAGTCCAACTCCGCCATCCAGTGTTCTCGGAACAACACGCGAAGTAACTGCACAGTGGTCGCCGTCTGCTCGGTCACGGCGACCCGAGCACCTTCCATCTCTTCCGGCATGCGTTTGCTGAACAGGAGGATGCTCACGGACGCCTGCTTGGTGGCGACACAGTAGTCGCCAACCGGCGTCAATGAATCTCCCATCCGGAACCACTCGGCAACAGGAAGTGGACCGGCGTCCAGGTCGCCCCGCTCCACAGCCAGTGCCATTTCACGCGGCACGTAGTCAGTTAGCTCGGCGGTGTCCGCAGACATGCGCTTGTAGAAAACGGCGGAGTTCAGGTACGGCATCAAGCCGACCCTTAATTTCCCGGAGTCAGGATTGTTCGGCATCAGGCGTACACCTTCAACTCGTTGTAAAGGGCGTCACGTTCTACCGGCACCCGGCCTGTGGATGCGATCAGTCGGGCCATGCGATCTCGTGCCAGCCCGGCCGGAGAGTCAGCCTGTGCGGCGTGTGCGATGCGTTCTTTGCCGATCGTTCCATCCATATCGTCTGCGCCAAAATGCAAAGCCAGCGCAGCCGTCGCCTCGCCGAGCATCACCCAGTAGCTCTTGATGTGCGGGATGTTGTCCAGCATCAGCCGGGCCACTGCGATCATCTTGAGATCGTCCATAGGCGGCGTGTGTCGTGGGACGAGCATGGTGCTGCCGATCTGGTATTCGAGCGGGATGAATGCCAGGAATCCGTCCGTGTCGTCTTGTATCTCCCTGAGCTGAACCAGGTGGTCTACCCGCTCTTCCATCGTCTCGATGTGGCCATACAGAAGCGTTCCGTTGGACTTGATGCCCATGGCATGCGCCGTGCGGTGGATCTGTGCCCACCGGGCGGCGTTTGCCTTCCCCGGCAGCAACTCCCGATGCACTCGATCCGAGAACACCTCGGCTCCGCCACCCGGCATCGAGCGCAGCCCGGCTTCTTTCAAACGCGCGAGCGACTCTTCAGGTTCTATCTTCCAACGCCTGTGAAAGTAGTCGATCTCGGACGCCGTGAAGCCCTTGATGTTTACCGTAGGGAACTTGGCGTGGATGTCCTTCACAAGCTGTTCGTAATGCTCGAACGGCCAGTCCGGGTGGTGTCCGCCAACGATGTGAACTTCGCCCATCTCGGGGTCGATCGAGTCCAGAATTTCTTCGGTGCTGAGTTCGTAAGCATCGGCATCGCCGGGCTTTTTTGCGAAGTCGCAAAATGAGCAGCTCAGTACACAAATGTTGGTCGGGTTGATGTGGCGGTTCAGAACAAAGTAAACCTTGTTTCCTGATACCTGGCGTTTCTTGTAGTCGCCCATCTTCCCGAGGGCCGGAAAGTCGTCACTGTGGAGCATCGTGACACCGTCATCAAAGCTCAACCGAGCGCCGGCTTGCACCTTCTCCCAGATCGGTGCAAGTTCTCTGTCTATGAACTGGATGCCGTTAGCTTCCAGTGTCTGAAGCGTCACTTTGACCTACTCTCATTTCGCCTTGTTAGGCGTGCTGTATTTTTCTGAATCAACTGAAGTACTCGCCCCACCTTCGGTCCACCTTTTGGACCACGTCCGGGTCCATGACAAGTGGTCTGGGGTAGGACGTCTTGAGGGATGCGTCTATCCCCATAGTTCCTGAGTAAACGGGGATCGGCCCGCGCAGTTCGGCTCCCGTGAAGACGATGTCCTGTGCAGGGTCGAACCGGGTGAAGATGCCCCAGAGGAGCGAGGTGTCGTCGTCAATATCGATGTCCGGCGACACGACGGCGATCATCTTGACCTTGGATAGCAGCAGCGACCCCACAAGCGCTTCAAGAGCGCGTCGTGGCTCGTTTTCTACTTGCACCACAAGCAGGGTCTGTTCGATGAATCGTGATCGAATCACGCCCGGCGCTATCGCAGACAGGTCTCCCGGAAGCAGCACCGCCGTGTCAGACGCAGCGCCCCGGCCGGTGGCGTCGATGATCAACTTCCCGCCGCCTGTCTGATGGTTTGCGGTCCCGGGTGCTCCGCCCGTGAAGTCCAGCGAGTCGACCGGCGCACGGGCGATCACCTGAATGTCCTGCTGCACGTCGAAGTTACGTCGGATCGCCTGGACTACCTTCACGAAGTTGCGAACGTTCACGTCTGGATCGACCAAAATGACGACTTTGCTCAGGGCAAGCTGCCCCGTCCCAAGTAAGCCGAGCGCAGTCTTGATCGGCTCCCGCTCGTAACGAGTCTCGACAGAGACGACCAGCAAGTTGTGAAAACCTGCCTCAAAGTAAGCCCACAGGTCGGTCAACTCCGGGTGGATCAACTTCGCCATCGGCTTCAACACTTCCTGAGTAGCGTCGCCGATGAACTTGTCTTCCTGCGGGGGCATTCCGACTACCGTCGCCGGGTATACCGGGTTCCGTCTGCGCGTAATCGCCTTGACCTGAAAGATCGGGAACTCGGCGGCCTCTGAGTAGTGGCCAAAATGGTCGCCAAACGGTCCCTCTACTCGACGTACGTTCGGCGGAACGATGCCTTCAAGCACGAACTCGGCCTGCGCTGGGACCTGCATGTTCAGCGTTGCGGCGTCGGTCATCGGGGTTCTGCCGTTGCGAAGGAACCCGGCGAACGCCGCTTCGTCGAAACCCTCGGGAAGCGCAGCCACAGTCGCCAACCACAGTGCGGGGTCGCCACCGATGGCCACGGCCATCTCGAGCGGCCTGCCCTGTCGCTCAGCCTGCCAGTGATGTACACCGCCCCCACGTTGGATCTGGATGTGCATGCCGGTGGTCTGGCCGTCGTAGA
>CAUZRH010000179.1:0-4421 GCA_963582115.1 Dehalococcoidia bacterium | reverse complement strand
CGGAACTCCGGTTGGCCCATCTGTGACACAACGTAATTAAGGTCGTCCTCGGTCACGTCGAGGATGGACGGGAGGAGCTGCTCTATTGGGTCGTCCGGGATGATCGATGTTTCCGGGGTTTCCGGGTCTGAGTTCTGGGAAGCGAGTGTCACTGTCTGGTCGGTCCTTTATGCGAAATGCGTCGCAAAACTTGAATGTCTTGAGTGCGCAACGATCGGATTAACTGAGCGCTACAAGAAAACTTGAGGCGTGTTGCGCACTACGTGGGAATAAGCCGGAGTAAATAGGCTGAGTCTGGGGTGCGTTCGATGCTCGTCGGCGGAGTTCTCTAGGGGTCTCTGGAGCGGCGTGCCGTTGATCGACGTCGATAACCCTTTTATCAATTCTACGACTCGTGACCGGCGGGTGCGACAGAATTCGTAACGGAAGCCGGATCCTGTTTCGATTATTTCCGAATGACGGGGGGGCTGGCTCGATTAAACAGGTTTCGGTTACGGGCAAATCCGGTCAACACCGTATTTTGTTCCTATATCGTATCCACTGGTATACTTTCCTACTTCGTCCCAGTTGCGCCGTCGCTTTCCTGTCGGTTATTTGACCTTGTTGACGGTTGTTCGAGCGGCCCGTCCGTAGCTGGATATGATATTCACGCCATGGCACGTGAAGAGTTTGACCGTGATCTTCAACAGCTCGAAGCAGAGCTGGTATTGCTTGGCGCACTTGTAGAGAGCTCGATCTTCAGCGCACTTAACGCGATCAAGAATCGCGATCTTGCACTATCCGAGAAGGTGATCGAGGACGATGACCTGATTGACGACAAGCGTCATCTGGTTGAAGACGCCTGTATGGAACTCATCCGACGAGAAGCCCCGGTCGCGAGCGACCTCAGGCGGATCGTAAGTTCACTGCACATCGCAGGTGAATTAGAGCGCATGGGCGACTACGCGGAAGGAATTGCCAAGATCAGCCTGATGATGGGGCCAGAACCTCCGCTGAAAGAGTTGATAGATATCCCGGCAATGGGCGAACGAGCTGTTCACATGCTCAAGCAGAGCCTCGACGCTTTCCTCACGCGTGACGAAACCGCTGCCAGAGAGGAAGCGCTTGCCATCGGCCCGGACGATGACGAGGTAGATGACCTGTACCGGAAGGTACGCGTCGATCTTCTTGCTCTGATGAAGGCCGACCCCGCGAACGTTGAGCGTGGTACTTATTTGCTGTGGGCCGCGCACAACGTCGAGCGTATAGCAGACAGGGCGACCAACATCGCAGAGCGTGTGGTCTACCAGGCCACCGGTGATCGCGTACGGGTTGGTGCGGGCAAGGAAGAGCGCGTTCTCAAAACGCCCGCCTGAAGTCTTTCGTCTGCCCAGGAATCGCACGTAGATCTCTTACGCCGTCTCGAAGAGAATCCTGTCGCGCCCAGAACTGTTCCCAGAACGATTACGGGAATAATCCAGGGAGTTGTCCGGGCGATCTTCGGGTGGCCATATTCGGGGCAGCGGTTGAGGTGCTTTGAAAGGCGACCGCTTTCGGAGAGTAAGCACCGATAGCATCGGGCGTTGCTCCGGGTCCGGTATCTGCCTGGTGCCTTCACGTTCCTGCTTTAGGACACGGTGCACGGTGCGTGTACTGACCTCAAATCGTTCAGCGACTTCCGCTACCGAGAGGTCCTCGCTACGGCGAGCCGAAATCATGGCCTCGTCACGACTCTGACGACTTTCACGCTGTAGCCATCCCGGGTCATCGAACTTGCATATGGGTAGAGGACAATCCAGGCATGAGAAATAAACTTCACAGCCGTCGTCTCGGTAATTAATGTTCTCGGGCAGGGTTTCTGCTCGGACGATTCTGATCGTCGTCACGTCGTTGCCTCCTCTACTTCGCCTGAAACTGGGAATAATCTTGGGATTAATACGAAAGTCGGGAAGCAGGCATCACTGGGAATACCAGCCGACACTCGACTCACCTGTTCGTTTATCTAGCCGGCAAGCACAGTTACGCTTGTGGTCTCGAAGTGACGTCGTACGCCGTCTCGCCATTCTTTTGTGAGGTTGGAACGCCTCACCCGGTCGAACAACGATTCACTGCCGTCGGCCGACCTTGAGGACGTGCTGTAAAACACCGTAGTCAGGCCTCTGGCACTAGCTCTTGGTGCCACACGAGATTGGAACCATTTCGTCGGTACTTGGTCCGCCGACACGACCTCAAGCAGGGTGTCAGGCCGAGTGGGAACGCCTGCGGCCTTCTCCAACGACGGGGCGTCCATACTGATGAACATCTGCCACGACTCAACAAGTCGGATGCTCCGACCACCGACCGCAGTCCACATGTCGTCCAGTCCGGCTCCGTCTAGTGCCTGTGTAAGGGAGTGCATGGCAGGGTAGGTGTGATCCATGAAGGACGGTGCCACCCGGGTGGAGACGGATCCTGCACCCATACCGACGGTCATAAGCAGAAGCTCAAGTTGAGTCGAAATTGCGATAGCATCTGCATCAGACTGGACACTTATGGAAAGCGTGTCCCCGCGTTTCCTAACGATGCTGTCAATCACAGAACGAGAGAACTCATCTGCTCCGTCGGTGATAGAGGCGGTAGTCCCTACGACCTGTGCCGGTAATTCACCGGGCGCAGGAGGGTTAGTGATAGCGGAAGATCGGATAGCCAGTGTTGTCATGTCCTGTAACCTCATTATCTGGGCATGCCCGGGTCGGTCGCGAAGGCAGATCAGGCGTTTGTCCCAACAGGGTTGATGGAATTCCCATCGATTCTGAAACTTTTAGTAGAACGCGTGTTCGGACAATAGAACAAACGTTCTATTGCTGTCAATCGCTGAACTCGGAACCGTGTAATTACAAGGTTTGACGGGCGGTTGAGACGCCCCTAATCTTCCGACTCGTGGAGACCAGCCCAGTTCGGTTTTCCTCTACTTTCCTCAAACTTCAACAAAAGAATTGCCAGGTCACATGAACGCCGAAATCGTCGCCATCGGGACGGAATTACTACTGGGCCAGATCGTCGACACAAACTCGGCGTGGATAGGCCAGCGATTCGCTGATAACGGCATTGACCTTCATTACGTGAACACCGTCGGGGACAACCGCTCTCGAATGCTGGACACGCTGAAGCGCGCACACGGCCGGTCACAGGTTGTTGTCACCACCGGCGGTATAGGCCCAACACAGGACGATCTGACGCGGGAGATCGTTGCGGAGTTGATGGGAAGAAAGGTTGTCGTCGATCCGGAGTCCCTGGAGGAGTTGGCAGAGCGATTCCAGAAGCGCGGATTCATTCTGACCAAGAACAACGAAAAGCAGGCGGAGATACCGGAGGGTGCCGGGATATTCCGGAACCCTAATGGAACCGCTCCGGCCTTTTACATTGAGGACGACGACGGGGTAATAATCTCGCTACCGGGCGTGCCGTTTGAGATGAAGTGGCTGATCGATAACGAGGTTCTTCCCTACATAAAGAAGAAGTTCAACGTCACGAACGTGATCCAGTACCGCGTGCTCAAGGTCGTGGATATTGGCGAGAGCAACGTCGACCACCTGATCGGCCACCTGATGTCGGACGAGGGCAATCCGGGAGTCGGTACGATGGCGCATCCGGGACAGGTCGATGTCCGGATTGCTGCCAGCGCCAGTTCAGATGCTGAGGCGGAAGCCTTGATCGGCCCGGTAGAGGCAGAGGCTCGCAAACTTCTTGGCGACAACGTGTTCGGGACCGACGACGACTCCTTGGAGTCGGTGATCGGCAGCTTGATCGCAGATAAACGGCTGACGGTTGCGACTTACGAAGATCTGGCAGGTGGGGCGATAGCGGACGTGTTCCAGCGCGCTGCGGGTGCGGCGTACGTTGAGGGTAATATCGTTAACTCCAACGAAGCTCTGGAGCGACTGGCCAGGGCAGGTGGTGAAAGCCCCCCGTTCGTCGACGGCCCGGAGCGAGCCGCGGCGCTTTCCCGTGCGGTGCGAGAGGTTTCAGGGGCAACGCTGGGCGTTGCGGTACACGCCGTAGAAGAGGGCGATCAACGCACCGAAAACCTGGGCCGTGGCGAGACCTATATAGCGGTGACCGACGCCGTCGGAACGCATACACGTCACGTGAGGTCGGCCGGGCGTGGTGCGCCAGATCGCCGACGCGCAGCGTTGAGCAGCCTGAGCCTGGTACGACGAGTGTTACTGGGACTCGACTAACTCTCGGTACGATTTGAGTCGTGGGTAGGGGGCTGTTTGAGGCGTAATATTGTTACGTCAACGTTGCGGTAGAAGTGGCGTGGTCCTTGTAGATACAGAGTAGATACAGGCGGAATGGCACCTATGGCGCGCAGATTTAAGAACCATTGGACCCTTTTGACACCTGTGCTTTCTGTCCTTGCGTTGGCCGTCGCATGTTCAAGTGCCACACTCGACCCCACG
>CAUZRH010000178.1:0-4434 GCA_963582115.1 Dehalococcoidia bacterium | reverse complement strand
CCGTCCACTACGTAGGAGCCGCCTGTGGCGAATCCGGCGTCGTCTGAGGCAAGGAACGCTATCCACGGGGCGATGTCTCCCGGCGTGCCAAGCCGACCCAGCGGCGTCGACGACAGCATTGCCTCGCGTCGACCATCGGGATCCGGGTGGTCGCCCCAGTCCGGTGTGCGTTCAAGAGCGCCAGGGCACACGGCATTCGAACGTATTCCCCTATCGCCGTAGTTGACGGCGATGTGGCGGTTCAGCCCCAGCAAACCGGTCTTGGCGGTCATGTAGGAGACGTTAGCCGATCGGCCCTGTAGCGCTGTGATCGAACTTACGATCACGATCGCGCCACCATCGCCTTGCTTGATCATCTGCGCCAGACCGTGTTTGCAGGTCCGGACAACTCCACGAAGGTTCACGTCCTGGGTTAGCTCCCACTCATCTTCTTCCATCTCAAACAGATTGACGTCCGTGTTGTGCCGCTGGATTCCGGCGTTGGCGACTACGACATCCAACCTTCCGAACACCTGAACCGTTCGAGAGATCGCCTCCTTGACCTGGTCATCGACGGTCACATCGACGGGAATCGCAAGTGCTTTCGCGCCCCTGCCAGCAAGTTCCGCCGCTACCTCTTCAACTCCCTCAACGGGGATTCCGGCCAGCGTCACCGATGCGCCCAGCTTCGCCATGTACCTTGCACTTGCTGCGCCGATACCGCTGCCCGCACCTGTGATGAGCACCACCTTGCCGTCGAGTCGCATGTGTCCTCCTAGGGTTCTGGGAGTTCTGGTCGCTTAAGCAGCCACAATCACTGGATGCTAGACGGGCCAAGTGTTCGATGCCAGCGGTGGGGATCGCAATCCCAGCTCCATTCCTGGGTGTGGATGCCGACACAAGTTCTAACCAGCGCCAAAGAGATACGACACCCGTTTTCCGACCACCGGTTCACCCAGCTTGAACGGCCGGCCGTGACCGCAGGTCGGCAGCTTGGTGAACCGGTGCAGGGCGGTCATCAGCGCCTCAGGATGTAAGTTTCTATGATCCCTAGCGTAGCCCGTTACCGCCGGAATAACTGCGGCCTACATATCCATTGTGGCGACCTTCAGTTTCAAGCTGCGGAACGTGATGAGAGTACGGCGCTGGCGGCGTCTCCAGTACATCACGGCCTCCCATGTAGTGGAACTATCGCTACCGGCCGAGACGCCCTGTATCACGGCAAGCGCGAATCCCGGGAGGACGATGTAGTGGAGCACGGGCGCAATCGTCCTGTTCCTGGTATTCCTGAGGATTCTCGGCAGCGCGGAGTTACAAGCGCCCAATCGAAAACTTGAGACAGGCTCCAGGTAGTCATCCCAGATACCGGACGGCGGCGGCGGATGCCTTAGTTCGTCCCGCGATTTCCGCTAGTCCGTAAACAAAGCTCAATCGCTCTGTCATCCTGAACTCGATTCACGATCCGGTTGACCCCCAGGATCATATGAACCAGGCGGCAAGACCGCTCCTGCGTGCGCTCCGGTCCCGTAGAGAGAAGTAATCAGGGTGGACGCACACAACAAAGATGAAGCCAGATGGGCGGACCCTGAATCAAGCTCAGGATGACACTGCTCTCAAAACCCGAGTTTAAATGGGAGTCGAGGGCATCTGGATACGCGCGGACCGTCCTGATAGCCTGCCGCGCATATGACAACTACAGAACACAATCCTGACCGCACGGCTGACGTCTTAATCGTCGGCGCTGGCGCTTCCGGCGCAGCGGTCGCCGCATCACTCTCTGAAGCTGGATTCGATGTTGTCTGCATCGAACAGGGCCACTGGCAAGACTCGTTCCAATACCCAACGGCTAAGCCCGACTGGGAGTTGAGGTCGATGAGTTCGTGGTCTATCAACCCGAACAAACGCCGACTCCCGGAAGACTATCCGGTGAACGTCGAAGACTCGGCGGTCGACCCCGTGATGTTCAACGGCGTTGGCGGAAGCACCATCATGTGGGTGGCGCACACCCCACGTCTGCACCCTTCCGACTTCCGGGTCAAATCCCAGGACGGTGTCGCCGAAGATTGGCCGATTTCGTACGAAGATTTGGAGCCGTGGTATGACCTGAACGATCACGTCATGGGCTGCGCCGGCATCTCCGGAGACCCGGCTAACCCACCCCGCTCAGAGCGGCCTATGCCGCCCATCCCGATCGGCAAGGACGGCGAGATGATCGCCGGTGCTTTTGATCGACTCGGCTGGCACTGGTGGCCGTCCGACTCCTATATCAACTCCACCCGTTACGGTGAGGGACGCGACTCCTGCAACTTCTGCGGTCACAACATGATGGGCTGCTTCCAGCGCGCCAAGGCCTCGACCGATCTGACCTACTGGCCGCGCGCTATAGACCAGGGAGCCGAGCTTGTGACCGGCGCTCGTGTCAGGGAGATTACGACCGACTCTTCAGGCAGGGCCACGGGCGTGAACTACCTGGACACCGAGGGCAACGACATATATCGGTCGGCGAGAGCCGTGGTGATGGCGGCCAACGGCGTCGGCACGCCCCGTCTCATGCTGATGTCCGACTCCGACCGTCACCCGAACGGCCTGTCAAACTCGTCCGGGATGCTCGGAAAGAACCTGATGTTTCACATGTTCGGGGGATCATCTGGAGTCTTCCCGGATCACGAGGATCCGTGGGTGGGGCCGGTGGCCAACATCCTCCTTTCGCAGGAGTTTTACGAGACCGACCCGGACCGCGGCTTCCTTCGCGGCTACACCTTCCAGATGGGACGAGGGCTGGGGCCGGGCGCAATAGCGCGAAGTGTGGGCGGCCATCGCGCGCCGTGGGGGAAGGACCATCACGAGGTTCTGGAACGTCGATTCCGCAACACCATCAGCCTAGGCGCTATCGGCGACGATCTGCCTGAAGAACACAACACGGTCACGCTCGATAAGAGTTTGACCGACAGTTCCGGTCTCCCGGCGCCAAAAATCTCGTACAAGGTCAGTGAAAATTCACGCGCCTTGCTGGACCACGCCATCGCACAGGGACGGACGGTACTGGAAGAGGCCGGTGCGACCGAGATCCTCATCAATCCGCAATCACGAGAGACCGGGTGGCATCTGCTGGGGACGGCACGTATGGGCAACGACCCGGAGCGGTCCGTGGTGGACAAGCACGGCCAGTCTCACGATGTCGACAACCTGTTCATCGTGGACGGAAGCGTATTTGTGACCGGGGGCGGTGTGAACCCGACGCCGACCATACAGGCGATAGCACTTCGCACGGCCGACTACATCATCAATGAGCGGCAGGATTTGAAAGCCTGATGACGATTAATCACACTACCGATCTCCTAACAGCCGTCCTGGACCGTGCTCTGCCCCCGGTAGGCAACCTGCCCGGTGCCGGCGGAATGGGTCTATCCGAAGAAGTGATCAAACGGTGCGCCGCCGATTTTCGATTTAGCGACGCACTGGACGCCGTGGTCGAGGCATTGCCGTCGCCGGGCGATTTCGCGGCGCTCGATGACGATGGTCGAGATGAAGCGCTTCGTGCGGTCGAGTCTTCCAACCCGGACGCCTTCGGGCTGTGGTTGGATGTCGTTTACACCGTTTACTACATGCAACCGGACGTACATAAACGTCTGAACTGGCACGGTCGCTCACCGCAGCCGGACGGCAACACAATGCCGCCGTGGGACGAGTCGATCCTGGGCGTTATCCGACAGCGAGAACCGTTCTGGCGAAAGACGTAGTTGGGCGGGGGCCTTATTAGCGCCCCGGATTTTGTCATTCTGAACCTGATTCAGAATGACAATTGGTTAATCAGAACCAGTTTCCATCAAACGGCGGCTAATGCCGACAGCGCCAGTCACACCACCACCCAATAAATCACACATTACGTGCGCAGCGGAAGCCGAGATTTCCTGTTGAGCTATCTGGCGTATTGCCTGTTCGTGCGCCGTTTCGGTAGCGATTGCAGTACGAGGCGTGGCACAGGTAGGAGCCGCCCTTCATTACGCGTGATGCGCCATCTGGCGGGCCGATCGGGTTGTCTCGCGACGCATCTGGAAGCTGGTGGAAGCCTGGGCTCCAGTTATCGGCGCACCACTCCCATACATTGCCTGAGACGCAGTACAGCCCGAACTCGTTCGGCTCATACGACGTCACCGGAGCAGTCCCAGCAAACCCGTCCAGCTCTCGATTCTGGTCGGGGAATCGACCCTGGAAGATATTGCACATGTACTTCCCGTCGGGCACCAACTCCTCGCCCCACGGGTACATCGCCTGCGAGACTCCGCCGCGTGCCGCAATCTCCCATTCGGCCTCAGTTGGCAAACGCTTACCCGCCCAGTCGCAGTACGCCTGAGCATCGGTCCATGACACGTGCGTGGCCGGGTGATCCATCCGGCCTTCTATCGACGAATCAGAGCCATCCGGGTGCAGCCAGTCGCCGCCATCGACGCGACG
>CAUZRH010000177.1:0-4549 GCA_963582115.1 Dehalococcoidia bacterium | reverse complement strand
GGCTGGACAGGGCGTCCTTTACGCAGGTGCGACCGAGGAACTGATGGAGCTCGCAGAGCTCACGCAGATCCCGGTCATGACCACAATGCAGGCCAAGAGCGCATTCCCGGACAGCCACCCGCTGGCCCTGGGATCGTCCAATCGGACCGCACCGAAGCCCGTATGGCAGTGGCTTGGCGACTCCGACACCATGTTCTGCGTCGGCACGGGCTTGACCCGGACCACCTTCGGTCTGGAAATCCCTGATGGCAAGTTCATGATCCACTCGACTATCTCAGACGAGGACATCAACAAGGACTACGCCATCGACCTCGGTATCGTCGGCGATGCCAAATTGGTCTTGGAGGCCATGATCGAAGAGGTCAAGGCCGCGATCGGTGACAACGGCCGCAGGGGCGACACCGCCACCGCAGACCGTGTGGCCGCTTCATGGGCAGAGTGGAAAGCCGAGTGGGCGCCGAAACTGGCGACCGCAGGCACCCCGATGAACCCGTATCGGGTCGTCGCAGAGATTAACGCAGTCGTGGACCACAAGAACACCGTGGCGACCCACGACGCCGGACACCCGCGTGACGAGGTCATGCCGTTTTACACGGCCACCGTCCCGTTCGGTTACATCGGCTGGGGCAAGACCACCCACCTCGGGTACGGTATCCCCTTGATGATCGGTGCAAAAATCGCCGACCCGTCCAAGTTCTGCATGAACATCATGGGCGACGCCGCATTCGGTATGTCGGGTCTAGACATCGAGACCGCAGTACGGTCCGGTTACCCGATCACGACAGTTGTGCTGAACAACAGCACAATGGGCGGCTACAACCACCACCAGCCGACCGCTATGGAAGAATTTGGCGCAGGTAACCAGGGTGGTGATTACGTCAAAATAGCGGAAGGCTTGGGCGCAACCGGTATCCGTGTCGAGAAGCCTGAAGATGTCGGCCCGGCGATCAAAAAGGCGCAGCAGCTCAACAGCGAAGGTACTTGTGTATTGATCGAGACGATCACGACGCAGCAGATGGAGTTCTCCATGTACCCGGACCTGCTCAAGTAGGTCCCAGTGGGGCAGTTAAATTAGGTGAATAGAGGAGGCGCTCCGATTTCGGTCGGGGCGCCTCTTTTTATATTCAGGCCTTTACTATGTCCGCTTATCTCTTAATTCAGGGAGAGAATTCATGAGCTCAGAACCAGACCGACCAGGGCCCGGTCAGGGCGGCGTGGAGTGGGTGTACTCGTCAACAAGCTCCGAGCAACTGATTGCTCGCTACGACACCTGGTCAGCTTCTTATGAATCTGAAATGGAAGATAATTACGGGTGGTCAGCCCCTCGTGTGACGGCTGAAGTAGTGCAGAAATATGTGCTGTTTGAAGGTCGGATCCTTGATGCGGGCGTCGGCCCCGGGATGGTTGGCCAAATACTGGACGAGGCCGGATATACGAATCTGGACGGGTTCGATTTCTCGGCTGGAATGCTGGCCCAGGCACGTCTCAAAAAGGTCTACGGCGATCTCCGGCAGGTGGAGCTAGGCGATACTCTGGACTACGAATCCAACTCTTTCGATGCCGTGATATGCATCGGAGTCCTGACCCTGGGACATGCCCCGGCCTCGTCCCTTGACGAGATGGTTCGAATTACAAAACCCGGAGGCCACGTCATCTACACGATGCGGCCCGACTATCGGGAGTCGGCCGGGTTCATTGCGAAGGAATCCGAGCTCGAAAGCGCCGGCCTGTGGAAGCTCGCCGAAGTCACAGATCCAGTTCAGACGATGCCAAAAGGGATACCGGACGCAATGATGCAGGTCTGGGTATTCGAGGTGACGGGGTAGGACGCGAACTCCCTCGCCCGGTCGCTACCCCGACGGTATAGATCCCTCGGCTACGCTCGGGATGACAGCGCTGACAGCAATTTTCGTGCCGCAAGATCGCCCGTGATTCCGAAGATGACGACCGTGGTGGAGGCGGTGCCCTGAGTTTCTGTCATTTCGCTTTTTGCACGGCGTGGCCGCCAAATTGATTTCGTAGAGCGGCCAGCATTCGGCCCCCGAACGGGTTCGGCTGTCGAGACCGGAAACGCGCCTGTAGGGATGCCGTTATGACCGGGGCTGGGACACCGAGATCGACCGACTCCTGCACGGTCCATCTACCCTCTCCGGAGTCGTCGACATAAGAGGTCAGTTCGGAAAGATCGCCGTCTTCTTCCAGAGCCGCCACTGCAAGATCCAGCAGCCATGATCGGACGACCGAGCCGTGTTGCCAGATCTTGGCAATCTGCTCCAGATCTTCGGCGAGTTCGGACTTGGCCGCCAGTATCTCAAAGCCCTCTGCGTATGCCTGCATCATCCCGTACTCGATGCCGTTGTGGATCATCTTCGTGAAGTGGCCCGCCCCGCTCGGCCCGACGCGCCCCACGCCCCGGTCCGCCGCCGGAGCAAGCGACTGAAAGATCGGCTCAATCCGCGTGTAGGCGTCTTTGTCGCCGCCCACCATCAGTGCATAACCCTCTTGAAGCCCCCAGATACCGCCGCTTGTGCCTGCATCGAGAAAGTCGACGCCATGCTCGGCCGATTTCTCGGAGCGGCGTATCGAGTCCTTGTAGTTGGAGTTACCGCCGTCGATGATCGTGTCGCCGGGAGATAGAAGGCCAAGGAGTTCATCAATCCCGGACTCCGTGATGTCACCGGACGGAAGCATTATCCACACCGCCCGTGGTGCGTCCAGACGTGACACAAGATCGGCAGGTCCGGTCGCCGGGATCGCTCCGTGACCGACCGTTGCCGCCACGGCAGCATCGTCGCGGTCGTAAGACACTATTTCGTGACCAGACTGCAAGAGCCGCTGTGCCATGTTGCCGCCCATGCGTCCGAGGCCAATCATGCCGAGTTGCATCCGGAATCTCCTGTCAGAGAGGGAATGGTTATTGATGTGATTACAGAAGTGTGAACGCTACCACCAGGAAGCGTTCTGCGCTCGCGCTATCCGTATGTGAACGTCGTTGTCATCCCGATCCTTCCGGTGCCGGAAGGACGAGGGTCCTTCACCAATACATCGTCGTGATAAGGCCCTTCCGATTCGAACTCAGCGATCACTGTCATCCTGATTTCGAGGCGAAGGATCTCCTGCCTCTCCTAAATAAAACGCCCAATCTCACCATCCAGGATTGTTCGTTCGGATATGGCGCAACCGCAATAGTGGCGAAGACGTGAGCGTAGTAATTGCCATAGGGCATCCGGATGGCCGGAAAATCAGGAGATTCTTCGCCTCGGGCTCAGAATGACAATCCAAGCGTGGCATGCGTAGTAGGGGTTGGCAGGCACGCACCCCTACACGCCTCCCCGTCATATACCCTTCTATCGGATTTCAACGCACTACCGGGAGAGTCAGACTTGCCGATCAAGACAGTAGCGATCATGGGCATCGGAGACATGGGTCACGCCGTAGGCCAGGCGTTGCGTGAGAGCGGATTCGACGTTATCAGTTGTCTCAACGATCGGAGCGTGCACTCGCGAAACCTGGCCAAGGTCGCCGGAATCAGGGACATCGGCAACCTCGAGTTGATGATTACCGAGGCCGACATCGTTCTGTCCATCATGCCGCCATCGGCCGCAGAAGGCTTTGGTAACGACGTAGCGGCCGCCATCAAAGGCTCTGGCTCTACGCCGATGTTCGTCGAGTGCAACGCAATTTCGCCTGACACTTCACGACGGATCCAGGCGGTGATCAAGGGAGCGGGCGCCCTTTATACAGACGCCGGGATCATCGGCAGTGCGCCCGGAAGGCCGGGGTCCCCCCCGCGCTTCTACGCCAGCGGCCCGGATCTGGGTCCGATAACAGAGCTGGACGGCAAGGGCATCAAGGTGATCCCGGCGGGCGACGAAGTCGGCAGAGCCAGCTCAATCAAGATGTGCTACGCCGGGATGACCAAGGGCATGACAACTCTCCTCACTGCGGTCGCCATCGCTGCCGAGTCACTTGGCATTACGGAAATTCTTGGCGAAGAACTTGCGTCGAGCCAGGCAGCTGCGTACGAGGGAATGAAGCGGGCGGGCCCGCGGTTGCCGCTCGATTCAGGCCGATGGATCGGCGAGATGGAAGAGATTGCAGATACGTTTGCGTCGGCCGGAGTAACGGACAAGTTCCACCAGGCCGCTCGTGATATTTTCGTGCTTCTGGACGGAACCCCGTTCGCAAGCGAAACACGTCAGACATTCGACACCAGCCGAACGTTAGAAGATTCGGTGAAGGTGTATGTGGAACATCTGGACAAAAACGGCGCATAACGCCAGTCAAGACGAAGAGGGATTACATGGCCAGCAACGACTTTCTCGTTTTTATTGGCGCTTACACACGACGTGAGGGACTCGGCATTGGAGTAGCCCGGTTCAACTCGGATACCGGCGAGTTGACGACGCCTGAACTGGCTGTGGAGATCACCAACCCGTCCTTTGTGGCGCTCGACCCGTCCCTGTCTCACCTGTATGCCGTCACAGAGATCAACGACTACGAAGGCAACACCAGCGGAGCGCTGAGTTCATTTGACGTGGACCGGTCG
>CAUZRH010000176.1:0-4551 GCA_963582115.1 Dehalococcoidia bacterium | reverse complement strand
TGAAGACGGCACTAAACAATTAGACGACGATGGCATTGACTAGGGGCGTTCAAGTCCTCCCTCCGACACGTACCGCTAGTTTTGGGACATGCGATTCTCATATTGGGCACATGCGGGCCAGACCTGGCCTGAACTGGTCGAAGGTTGCCAACATGCTGAGGCCACGGGCTGGGACGGTGTCTGGGTGCCCGACCATTTCATGCCCCCGGCAGGCGGTTATGGCCCGGAAGAAGATTCCGACGACTCAGCCGAGATGGGCACGACTCTGGAGGCCTGGACCATGTTGGCCGCCCTTGCAGTCGCCGTGCCCCGGGTGCGACTCGGTGCCATGGTCTCGGGCAACACCTACCGGCATCCAGCGGTTCTGGCCAACATGGCAGCCACGGTCGATCACATTTCGGGTGGGCGCCTTGTGGTCGGGATTGGTGCTGGTTGGCAGGAGAACGAACACCTGCGCTACGGCTTGGAACTGGGTTCGGTCACCGAGCGCTCAGACCGGTTCGAGGAAGCCTGTGAGATTCTCACCATGTTGTTCTCGCAAGATCGCACCACGTTCTGTGGCGAGTACTACGAACTAGACGAGGCGCCTATGGAGCCCAAACCTCTTCAAAGCCCATTGCCGCTCCTGATTGGCGGTGGGGGCGAGAAGCGGACGCTGCGAACCGTGGCCCGATTCGCCACCGAGTGGAACAGTTGGGGGCGTCCCGAGGAACTACGCCACAAGATCAGTGTCCTGGAACGGCATTGTGCGGAGGTGGGGCGCGATCCTGCTGAGATTCAGAAGTCCGCGGTGGGCGTGCTCATGTTCACCGAGACCGAAGAGGAAGCCGCCAAGCTTCAGGAGAACTTGGGTGAGCGGTCCGGCCTAGTTGGTACCCCAGCACAACTCCGTCAAGTGGTGGCCGAGTACGCAGCCGTGGGTGTGGACGAATTGCTGGTTCCGGACTTCGCCGTCTCGGCCGGGGAGCGAAACGACTACCTCGACCGCTTCCGTGCCGAGGTGATCGACTACTAGGAGGAACAGCTCAGCTGGGACTGCAGCGAACAGACCTCGGGCTGCACACTGCGGCTCCGATCGATGAACCTTTCGTTAGACGACGATGGAGCTGACTGGGGGCGTTCAAGTCCCCCCTCCGACACCACGAGAACCCCTATTTGGTAGGGGTTTTTGGCGCGTCTGGAGCCGGTTTGGAAGGGATTTGGAAGGAAATCGTCCTTCAACCCGTTCCACCGAACCTTCATCCCTAGGAGGGGAGAGTGACCTTTATCGACGAATTGCCAAGGCGCTCCATGGTCGCCCTCGGATGTGCTCCCTGTTGGATCAGGATGGCGGCACAGGCGTGGCGCAAGTCGTGGAATCGAAAACCATCCAGTCCGAAGGCCTTGACGACAGGTTTGAAGACTCTCCTGTAGAAGTTGGAGTGCCTCAGAACCGATCCGCCAGGGGAGGTGAAGACCATCCTCTTTGGGACCTGACTACCTCAACTGCTGAAGTCGTTGAGTAGAGGACTACGGCCCGAAGTGATGGGCAGTAAGTTCGTTCTATGGTCGACGCAGAAGTGATCGTGGTTGGTGGAGGCCACAACGGCCTGATCTGTGCTGCCTACCTGGCCCGGGCTGGTGTCGACACGCTGCTCTTAGAGGCACGATCGTCAGTTGGAGGATGCGCGTCCACCGTCGATGACCTAGGGGCTCGCTTCAACATCTGCCATTGCGACCACACTCTGGTGAGAGCTATGCCAGTCATTGACGAACTGGAGCTGGCTGACCATGGGCTCCTCTACCTTGAACCAGATGCAGCGGCGGTTTGGGCGTTCCACGACCGGAGTGAACCGTGGGTGAGTTTTTACGACACCGAACGCACTATCGAAGGTCTAGCCGAGGCCTATCCGAAGCAAGTCGAGCCCTATCGACGCTACCTAGCTGACGCGATGCCAGTAGCCAGACTGGCTTTAGATATGGCCCGGACCCATCCCTCGGCCGTCGGTTTTGCTGCAACAGCGCTGCGCCGCGGCCCTCAGGGTCTGACCCGCCTACTTGACTGGTCACGTCGCAGTCTCGTCGAAGTACTTGGTCGCTACTTCGACGACTGGCGGCTGATCATGCCCGCCGTCGCGGCCGGCCCGACGGTCTGGGGTCTCTCGCCGGACACTCCCGGCACCGGGTTGGCGGCTGCCGTCTACGCCACAAGGCATCTGGCCCGGGGCGGCCGACCGGTTGGCGGAAGTGGGGCGCTCACCGACGCCGTCCTGGCTGCTTTTGAGATGGCCGGAGGACAGGTTCGGTGCGAGGCACGTGTCGAGAGTCTGGTCCTCGAGTCAGGCTCGGTTGCTGGGCTCCGATTAGTTAATGGCGATGTCCTTAAGGCACCTTTGGTGGTGGCGGCGTGTGATCCCGCTCGGGTGTTCTCCGACTGGGTAGTTGATCCGCCCGCCTCGGCTCGCCGGCTCTTAGACAGGTGGCGGCGGCAACCAATACCTGAAGGTTACCAATCCAAACTCGATGGTGTGCTGACCGGCCTTCCGGCACCAGGCTGGGCGGCCTCTCTGGCCCACCGGCATCCTGGACTTGAACTGTTTGGCCAGACGACCATCGTGTCGCCCGACCCAGTGCAACTAGCCGAGTCCCATGCACTCCGGAGCGAGGGTCGGGTGGCCGAACGGCCGACAATGCTTCTCGATGTTCCATCGGTCTCCGATCCGTCGATGACCCCGGGTCCCGGCCGGCACGTCCTCAGTCTCGAGGTCCTATTCACGCCGTATTCTCTTCTAGGTGGATGGCCGGGTTCGGTCGAACCGGAACGGTGGCTGGGGCTGTGGGCGGACCTTATGGAACCTGGGGCGATCGACTTGGTTGAGGCGTGGCGCGCTATGACCCCGGACCGGTATGAGGCGGAGTTCAGTATGTACCGAGGTCACACCCCGTCGTTTGGTGGGTCTCCACTGGCTGTGCTATCGGCACGCCAGCCCGAGCTCACCCGCTACCGGACCGCTATTGAGGGGTTATACCTGTCCGGTGCCGGGACCTATCCGGGAGCGGGGATCATCGGGGTAGCTGGGCGGAATGCGGCACACGTTGTACTTCGGGACCTGAAGAAGGGGACGGAATGACTGACAACTGCCCCGGGATTCATCGCTGCTTGACGCTCAGGGTTGTCAAGAAGACATTTGGGAGGGTGACTCCAATGGCCGGCGTCCGGAGAAGTGCTCGCGTTGTGGGAGCGACCAAGCCGGCTCCTACGTGTGGGGCCTCCCGCTAGGGCACCCTACGAAGAACAGATGAAGCATGAAGCGGTTCGACTCGGTGGTGGCATTCCCATGGACGACTACTGGGTCTGTAAGCCTTCTCAAGAGGAGCCAGTAGGGAGTGTCGTACTCTCAGGTCCTGCTATCCGAGCTAGTCGAGACAAGGAGAGCGGCATGTTGCTGATCAATGGTGATGGGTTCTTCAGCACCGCCGCTCGACAGGAAAGACACTAGAGGAATCCACGCAGTGGGTGAGGTCCTTAGATCTCAACAAACCGACTACGGGTACGAATCGAGATCTTTTTAGCCCATCCACTGCCCGCCGTTGATGTCGATGGTGGCCCCGGTGATGTAGGTGGCGTCGGGTCCACAGAGGAACTGGATGAGTCCGGCTAGGTGGTTGGGATCTCCGGGCGCCTCCGCACTGGGGACGGTTGCAAGGATCGCCGTCCGCCTCCCCTCGTCGAGGGCACGCCACATGGGGGTGTCGTGTGGGCCCGGAGCCACGCAGTTGACCTGGATGTTGTCCTTGGCATGCTCGAGCGCAAGGAATCGAGTCAGGGTGATCAGGCCCCCCTTGCTAGTCGCATAGGCGGGGCCCGAGAGCGCCGAACCGCCGAACCTTCCGTTCACTGAGGAGATGTTGACAATCTTGCCTCCCCCAATATTTCGCATGCCGCCAACCACCTGTCGTGTGCACAGGTAGGCGGAGGTCAGGTTGACCTCCAAGATCCGACGCCAGGTGGCTGGATCCTCCTCCTCGATCCCACCGGCCCCGGTGATGCCTGCGGCATTTATCAGCACTGTGGGAGTCCCGTGATCCCGGGTGATATCCGAAAACGTACCTTCGACCTCGTTCTCGTCACTCACATCGCACACGGTGATGCCATCACCGGCGATCAAGTCCAGGCCAACGACTAGGTCTCCGTTGGAGCTCAAGCGGTCGGAGACGGCCGAACCGATGGCACCGGCGGCTCCCGAGACCACAGCGATCCGCTGACTCATGAGGTTTTCCCCTCCTCAAGGGGAGTTCGGGGTGCTGATGGGTCGAGAATCCATTCACTCCACGAACCGTCGTAGACGGCGACGTTGTAACGGCCGGCGATGGCAAGAGCCAGAGCGGTGCCTGTTGCCCCTACGCCACCTCTGCAGTAGGTAATGATCTCATCTGATTCTCCGATCTCCGAGTCAGCGAGACGCCGTTCGACATCCGCAGGCAAGGCCCAGGTGCCGTCTTCCTCGATGAACTCGACACCGGGGAGGTGGAGGCTCCCGGGAATGCATCCGTCATCCTCGAGCCTTGCTG
>CAUZRH010000175.1:0-4554 GCA_963582115.1 Dehalococcoidia bacterium | reverse complement strand
TATCGACCGCCGAGAAGTCGACATGGGCGGTCAGATCCTGGTCGCCTATGTGCTGGAACGGATTTTGCGAAAGAGTGTGCCGGTAATAGGCCCGGAGGCTGCCTTCGGAACGAGACGGGCGGTAAAGCTCATGGGCCATTTCGCCGTAATCGATTGTGAGAACGTGCCCGCGCTTTAGAATTCCGGCGACCCGGTTCGCCCATGTCTTGATACCCAGATTCACCTCACCCCGATACCCGTCGGGTAAGTTCGCAGTGAATGGGGCGACGCGCTCGGTGATATCGGGATCGGACACGGGGGCGGCTGACTCTCTGAGAGCGCTGTCCTCGATAACCACGTACAGTTCGAGTATCTCCCCGCCCTCGATGACGAAGCGGTGCACCGGGAAGGCGTCTAGCAGCTCGTTTGAGAGCACACATCCTGTTACGCCTGATGGAAGGCAGCTCTGGTCCGAGGCCGGGGTCCTACGGTCGTACTCGGTGTATCGCAGCGCATCGTTGAAGTCGCCGCCGAGTACGGAAGAGTAAGCGGCTACATCCTTGGCCAGCGTACCGTCGCCTGAACCTAGCTCCACTGCGTCGAATAGTTTCGGCCGACCCTGTAGCTCCCAGAAGTCTCGCAACTGGACAGTGATCAGCGCGCCGAACCCGGGGTGGGACGACGGACTGGTGAAGTAGTCACCCTCAGGGCTGATCGGGCTAACCCGACGCGACCCGGTGTAGTAACCGCCCTCGCCGTACATCGCCTCTTCCATGAACTCGGCGAACGTGAGCGGTCCTGCGGACTCGATACGATCTCGAATTCGCTGTTCAAGGTCGGTGTATGAATCGGAGGAGGTCATGGCTGCTCGAAGGATAGATGACGGTATGAAGGTGGCGCGATCGCCTAAAAAAGAAGAGGGACGCCGTTACAGCGTCCCTCTTCGATAAGACTGTTGTCTCGACGTGCGACCTAGCGGTCGGCCATCGGGACGTACTTGCGCTCTTCCGGTCCGGCGTAGTGGAGTAACGGTCGTAGGAGGATGTTGTGCTCGTACTGCTCGATAACCTGTACCGTCCATCCGGGAATCCGGCCGACGGCGAAGATAGGTACAAACAGGTCGTGCGGGATGCCGTTCAGGTAGTAGATCACCCCGGCAAAGAAGTCGACGTTCACGTGAATGCCGCGGCGACCATACGGGGCCATCGCCTTCTGTACGGCCTCAAGAATGCCGTACCACTTCGGCTCGCCCTTTTCCTCGGACAGCATTCGCACTCCTTCACGGAGGTGGCGTGCCCGTGGGTCCTCTGCGCGGTAGACACGGTGGCCGAAGCCCATCACGCGGCCGCCGCCGGCCAGAAGATCTTTCACATACTGCTCGGCGTTTTCTGCCTCGCCGATCTCCAGCGCCATGGTCATTACGTTCTCTGCTGCGCCGCCGTGTGACGGACCGGAGAGCGCTCCAATACCGGCAGTAATGGCATCGTGTAGATGAGCGTTAGTGCTGGCTACGGCGCGGGCCGTAAAGGCCGACGCGTTGGAGCCGTGGTCCGCGTGAAGTACGAAGTCCGTGTCCATGAGTGCCGCAGTCTCGGCGGTGGGTTCTTCGCCTTCCATCATGTACAGGAAGTTGGAGGCATGGCTCAGCGTTTTACTCGGTGCCACCGGGTCGCGTCCGTTGCGGATGTTGTGGTGCGCCATGACGATGGTCGGAACCTGGGATGTCAGACGGATCCCCTTGCGCAGGGTTGCCTCTGACGAGTTGTCTGCGGCTTCCGAATCGAATGCGGAGAGGGCAGATACGGCGGTTCGAAGCACGCTCATCGGGTGGTCGTTCTGGACGACTCGAATGATCTCGACAATTTCGGACGGGATCTCACGGTTCGCTTTGAGCGTGGCATCGAAATCGTCCAGCTGCGACTGTGTCGGGAGTTCCCCGTACATGAGGAGGTACGAGGTCTCCTCAAATGTGGAAGTTCCGGCAAGGTCGTGGATGTTGTACCCGCGGTAGAGGAGCTTTCCCTCTTTACCGTCGATAAACGTCGTCTCAGTTCGGTCGAAGTAAACGCCGGTTAGACCGCGATGAAGTGTTATGTCGTCTGTGGTCATTAAAAGTTACTCCAGGCACGCGGTCAATTACGACGCACGCAGGTCGTCACATAGTCGCGTCAAACGTAACTCATGCCAAAACATGAATTACGTTAACTGTGTAATGTCATCTTACCTGCGTATTGCTGGGGCGTGCGTGTAGGGAGCATGGAAACACTCAAATTGGCCGTTGAATTTTGCAAACACGGCATATTGGGTGCGTGATCCGCTGTGACCCCGCAGTCAAAACAACCACAACGCCCTGAGTAGTGCTGCGAGTAGATCAGGCCCTTGTGGCGATCTCTTCCACGACCCGAGCTACAAACTCGTCGACGTCCACAGCTCCAAGGTTGCCCCCTGAACGCTCTCTTACGGCGACCTGGTTCGCTTCTTCCTCGCGATCTCCAACCACAAGCATGTATGGAATTTTCCGTCCCTGTGCGGCACGGATTTTGGAGTTCATGCGGTCGTTACCGTCGTCGATCTCGGCTCGAATTCCGGCGACCCTCAACTTCTCTACCACGGTCTCACCAAACGGCACATGCCGGTCGGCGATCGGGATCACGGTTGCCTGGACCGGAGAGAGCCACACGGGCATTGCACCGGCCGTGTGTTCGATCAGGACGCCGAGGAAACGCTCAAGCGATCCGAGCATAGCGCGATGGATGACGACGGGCGGTTGCAGGGTACCGTCCTCGGCCGCATACAGGAGTTCAAACCGCTCAGGCAATGAGAAGTCCAATTGGACAGTTCCGAGCTGCCACTCTCTCCCCAAAGCGTCAGGTACAAAGAAGTCGATCTTCGGGCCATAGAAAGCGCCCTCGCCTACTTCTGATCCGTACTCGCGTCCAGACGCATCCAGCACCTCAGTGAGCGCCGCTTCTGCACGGTCCCACATCTCTTCGCTTCCGACACGCTTTTCCGGTCTCAAGGACAGAGCCATGCGGATCTCGTTAAAGCCCAGAACTGTGTACGCCTCGTCCAGCATCGCGATGAAGGAGTTCACCTCCTGCGCGATCTGATCAAGCGTGGCGAAGATGTGTGCATCATCTTGTGAAAATGTACGCACCCGCATCAGACCGTGCGTCACACCGGATCGTTCATAACGATGGAGTCGACCGAAATCGGCGTAGCGAATCGGCAATTCTCGATACGAGTGAGTATTTGCTGCGTACAACATTGCGTGGGCCGGACAGTTCATGGGCTTTACGCCGTACTCCCGATCGTCCACGTTCATCATGTACATGTTTTCAAGGTAGTTGTCGTAATGGCCGGACTGTTTCCACAGGTCTGTGTTGAAAATCTGCGGAGTAGTCACTTCCTGGTAGCCGTACTTCACGTACAGCTCCTTCACGTAGTTGTTCAACTCGTTAAGGAGGATGGTGCCCTTTGGCAGGAAGAAGGGGCTGGCAGGGGCTATGGGATCGAAGAAGAACAGGTCTAGCTCACGGCCAAGTCGACGGTGGTCCCTGCGTTCCGCTTCTTCGATGCGCTCAAGGTATGCCTTGAGTTCTTTTCGGTTCTCCCACGCCGTGCCGTAGATGCGCTGTAACATCGGCCGATTTTCGTCCCCGCGCCAGTAGGCCCCGGCCACCGACAGGAGCTTGAACGCGCGGATCCTGCCCGTGGACTCGGCATGTCTACCGGCACATAGGTCTTCCCACGACTCGTGGCTCCACACGGTGATCTCTTCGTCCTCGGGGAGGTCGGTGATTAGCTCAACTTTGAACTTCTGGTCTTCAAAACGCTCAAGCGCCGCATCACGAGACAGAGTCACGCCGGAGAACGGCCTGTTTGCTTTGATCGTCTCTTGCATCAGAGATTCGATCTGCTCAAGGTCCTCAGGCGTGAAAGGGCGGGAGACCTCGAAGTCGTAATAGAAGCCGTCGTCGGTCGGCGGACCGATAGCGATCTGAGCTTCCGGGAACAGCTTGATGACGGCTTCCGCCATCACATGGGCGGCGGAATGGCGAAGGCGATAACGTATATCGGCCAGTTTTTCGGCAGCTTCTGTTGAGGACGGCTTGTCGGACATCGTGGGACTCCTGTGCTGACAACGACCAGAGCTGCTGGTCGCCACCGGGGCGGATCGTGGTTACGGATGACGATCCGGGTAACGAATGACATGCGTGCGCCGTGGCGGCGCTTACGCGGCGGAGAAGGCGTGGGAACCGCTAGGCGGTGCACGCCTTCGTAGTCATCGTTCGGCCCGGTTGAGGAATCATGGCGTGTGATCGGCGGACTATTACCGCCCGAATGATGTCCAGAAAAGTTGTAGTGGTGGGCGATGGAGGATTCGAACCTCCGACCTCAGCGATGTCAACGCTGCGCTCTAACCAACTGAGCTAACCGCCCTAAGCACTCTGTGCGAACAGGGATTGTAAACGACAGGGGGCCGGGCAGTTAAGCCCGACCCCCTGTCAATTTTGGCAATTCACCTGTATTTCCGATCAGAAGTCCGAAAACTTCTGGTGGCGACTAGTCGTC
>CAUZRH010000174.1:0-4559 GCA_963582115.1 Dehalococcoidia bacterium | reverse complement strand
CTAGCCGTCAATTCGCCTTCAAACGGATACAGATCAAATCGTTGACCACAGGCAGAAGCAGCGCCCCCCTGATATCAAAACTATTGAGTGAAGATTCATAGTCGGTCAGGCAATTTTCAATTGACGGAGTCAGACCAGTAAATCGCGGGTTAAGGCCACGTCCGACCAAGAACGAGATGACTTGGTCCACCGTCGGGTCGAGTCCGATAGGCGTCGACGTCGGAACAGGGGTGCGAGTTGGTTTGGCGGATTCGACGGCTGTGGTACTTGTGACGGACGTGATTGAAAACGGAATCCACGTTTGGGTTTTAGCGAATGGTGGACCGCAAAGCTCCTCGAATGCGTCTGCCAGGCCTTTCTCTGTTGACTGTACAAACGCGATCACCGAATTGCACTGAAAATACGGAAGTTCGACTACCCAGTCGGGACCATGGCCGCAATCATTCGGTATCCCGCGGCTGGCGGCACTTGCGGCCTCTTCGTTGCCGAAGGAATAGAGATCAATTCCCGATCGAAATCGGAGAGGTTTAGTCTGGATATCGAAACTCTCCATATCAGAGAGGAAGTCCAACAGACATCCCTGATACGAGAAGTTGCGGGGACTGAGCCGCATCGTGATTCCGTGTTCGGACAGGAGTGAAACGAGTTCATCGACTGCCGGGTCAAGCACGACGGGAGTCGGCGGCGGAAAGGGTGTCCGAGTCGGAGTAGCAGAGGGGATCTCTGTGGGTGTGGGTGATGGAGGCGCTAGCGGTGTTTCCTTAGAAACCTCACAACTACCTCCAGTACCAAAACCAACGCGTCCTACTCCCGACCGCGCCTCAATGCACGACCGACCCGTGCATGAGTATGAACGCTGTCGCGCACCACAAACGCTCCGTTCACGATGACGTGCGGCATGCCTGTTGGCGGCGTCTTAGGCTCTTCGTATGTCGCTTCGTCGATTACTGTCGCCGGGTCGAACACGACTAGATCGGCGAATGCGCCCTCTTTTACGTAACCGCGTCCAGGTAGATTGAACTTGTCCGCTGGCTTTGCCGCCATTTTATGAATGGCGTCCTGGAGGCTTATGACGCCTTCCTCGCGTACATACTTTCCGAGGATGCGCGGGTAGGTGCCCCACGCTCGTGGGTGAGGCTTAGACCCGGCAGGGATGCCGTCCGTCCCGATCATCGTTGACGGGTGCGCCATGACCCGTCGTACGTCGCCCTCATCCATCATGAAGAGGACTACGTAAACGTGATCACCAGCTTCGTCCAATATCTTTTGAGCGGCGTCCTCAGCGGGCAGGTCCCACTCATCCACAAACGACGCCAGTGACCGACCCTCATACTCGGGACGCTCCGCACAGGTCGCAAGCAGCACATCATCCGCCTCCACCCGTCCAAGACCGCCTTTCCCATGAGTGAGAGTGCCGTTCTGTAGGACAGCCGCAAGTCGCGTGCTACTGCTCGTGTACGGATACTGATCTGCGGTGATATCCAGGCCCTGTTTGCGGGCGTTGTCAATCAACTCCAGAGAACGCTCTATGGCACCCCAGTTATCGCTTCCGGACGCCTTGTGATGTGATATCTCTACGGCACAACCGCTCATGTTGCCGACGATGATCGCCTCCTCCACGGATTTAATAAGTCCAGACGCCTCATTGCGCATGTGGCTGGAGTAGACGCCTCTGTAACCGCCGGCCACCGTCGCCACGGCTGCGATCTCGTCGGTGGTGGAGTAGCGACCCGGCTCGTAGATCAGCCCCGTGGAAAAGCCGACCGCACCTGCATCCATTCCTTCGGCGACCCATCCGGCCATGTGCGTCACCTGGTCGATGGACGGCGGGACCTCCTGGTTGTTGCCCATCGCATCCAATCGAAGTGTGTTGTGGCCGATTAACGCCGCCACGTTCAGAGAGGGCTGGAACTTGTCGATAGTCGCTAGGTATCCGGAGTAGCCGTCCCACGGTTCGATCTCGGCAGGCAACTCAAACAACTCGCCAAGCCGTTTCGCGGCCGTGTCGAACGGTGCCGCACCAAAACCGCAGTTGCCGACGATCACGGTTGTGATGCCTTGGAGCGTGTTGTGCTCGACGTCCGGACTTGCAAGGACGTGGAAGTCGTCATGCGAGTGGACGTCGATGAAGCCCGGAGATACAGCCATGCCGGAGACGTCGATGTCGTCGACGGTAGACGCGGCTGAAAGATCGCCAAGAGCGGTTATGCGATCGCCGGAGACCCCGACGTCGGCCGTAAACGGTTCTCCGCCCGTACCGTCATAAATGGTGCCGCCGCGGAGTATTAGGTCGAACTTGTCGTGTGATGTATTCATTACGACGGGTTATATCACCGTGAGGGCCTTTATTGCACCTGGTTGCAGCCAGATGCACCGGGATGCCCCCAGATAGGGCCTTCCAACCGGCGCCAGCTTGCAGTCGGGTGCGCTCTGACGGTTGCCATCAAACCCTGCCCGTCGTAACGTCTCCGCGTCACTAATTTGCACTGCACGTATCGACCGGAGCGCCTTTTGAATCCCACAAAAATCGAGAAGATCGAGACTATCCTCTGGAGTAAGTGGCTTTTGCTCAAGATTCACTGCGAGGACGGCACGGTTGGAATTGGCGAGGCCGGCGTCCATGGTTGGCAGCGACCGACCGAGACGATGATCAAAACGATGGAGCCGTATCTGCTGGGCAAAGACCCATCAAAAATTGAGCACCATTTCCAGTTTCTGTACCGCAACTCCCACTTCATGGGCTCGGTGGTCAATGCTGCTCTCTCGGCTATCGACATCGCACTGTGGGACATAAAGGGCAAACGTCTTGATGTGCCGATCTGGGAGTTGATGGGTGGCAAGACTCGTGATCGGGTTCGCTGCTACATCCACGTGAACGGAGACACGTCAGAGGAACTTGCGGCTGACGCCGCTAAAGCCGTGAAAGACGGCTTCACGGCAGTCCGATTTGCCGCATTCCAGCACAATTACCCGTCCTTCCACACCTACACGGAGTGGGCCGACAACGCGGTAGAGCGTGTAGCAGCCGTTCGTGAGGCTGTGAACCGGGATGCCGATATCTGTGTAGAGATTCACCGGGAGATGAACCCGGCTGAGTCCACATGGCTCGGGCGTCGACTCGAAGAGTTCAACCCTTACTTCTACGAGGACCCAATGCTCCCGGATAGCCCGGCCCGCATGGGTGACGTACAGGCGCAGTGCAACATTCCGATCGCAACCGGTGAGCGTTTCACCACGATCTATGAGTTTCAGCAGATCCTTGAGAATAAGGGAGCGGCTTACGTCCGGCCGGACGTGTGTCTCGTCGGTGGATTGAGCGGCAGCAAAAAAGTTGCAGCAATGGCCGAGGCGCAGCACGTCAAGGTTATTCCGCACAACCCGCTAAGCCCGGTGAGCACGGCGGCCTGTGTCCAGCTTGATGCGTGCATCCCCAACTTTGCTCTTCAAGAGTACACGGGCGAGCATAGGGAACCAAAGGTGGATCTGATCGAGAACCCGATCGAACTCAAGGACGGTTACCTGACGGTTCCGGAAGGCCCTGGACTTGGAATTACGCTGTCCGAATCAGGGCTCAAGAAGTGGCCATTTGAGGACAAAGACATCGAGGCCGCTACTCCGATCAAGACCGACGGATCGGTTGGAGACCGTTAGACGACAATCCGAGACTTAGAGCCCCCTCTCCCCGGAGGAGTAGGGGGGTGTGAGGAAGAGGCACAATAGTTATGACGGACATACTCGACGAGACTTGCTCTCGATCCCGCGCCGAGAGGTAATTCATGGCCGCAGTCATTGCACGATTCCTGGCGGAAGACCAGCGCCTCTGGAAGAGGATGTTCGACACTACAACACGGGAACGCGCTGCTGTAGGTATCAACGTAGCGCTGGTGTTTGTGGATGCCGATCGAGTACGTGATGGTGGTCTACCAGGTCGACGACATCCGGCGCGCAAAGGCTTATCTCACGATGGATCGACAGACTGCGCGGGAGATAGAGCTTGGGGTGTCCGAGATGGACATCTGGCTTGGGATCGAGCCGTGATATTGCTAGATACAAAAAGAGGATGGCGATGACCGAGTCTCGACTGCCCGTTAACTCCATATACGAAGAGATCGGCGTAAAGCCGATGATCCACGCCGGTGGGACAAATACGGACCACGGCGGGTCAACCATGCGACCAGAAGTGATCCAGGCGATGGCCCAGGCGTCGCAGTCTTATGTGCCGATTGCCGAGTTAAACAGCAAGGTCGGCGACTTCATGGCGCAGGCGACCGGCGCCGAGGCCGGGATGGTCACCGCCGGTGCCGGAAGCGGCATCGTGCTATCGGCCGCCGCGTGCATGACGGGTACCGACAAGGCCAGAATCCTCCAGTTGCCGGACACGCGTGGTATGAAGGATGAAATCGTGATCGCCAAGGCGCATCGCGGTCCTTACAGCCACATGTACACCTTTGCCGGAGCATCGCTGGTCGAAGTCGGCGAAGTTCAGTCCTGGACCGCGGGTGAACTTGACTCTGCTATTAACGACCACACCGCCGCAGTGGCCTTTTTGCTCGCACCAC
>CAUZRH010000173.1:0-4562 GCA_963582115.1 Dehalococcoidia bacterium | reverse complement strand
TCCTCATCAAATGGTCGTATCGGCATCACTGGCGTCTGATTATGCGCCCGCGTACCGTTCAATTTCGTGAAGGTACCGTTAGGATTCACAATCACGGTAACGAATCAAAAAGCCCGGGAGAATACGAATGGCTGATGCCTGACAGCACCTGGATCAGATCAACGTAGACGCAACACCAACTTCGCCGGACCAGTGTCTGGCCTGCATAAGCATGGGCGATGGGTGGGTGAACCTGGGCTTGTGCCTCGGTTACGGAAACGTCGGCTGCTGCGATGGTTCGAACAACAAACACGCCACAGCGCACAACCGGGAAACCGGACACCCGGTCATCCAGTCGCACATGCCGGGCCAGTCATGGCGTTTCTGCTACGTCGAAGAACTCACCTGGGAGTAAGGCCCGGCTGGGCGGCTATGCCCTGCGGGGCGGGGCCTAGCCAGGCGGTTGTTTTGGTGTGTTCATGGGATTAGCTGTCCCCTCCGGAGGCCACGATGATTTTTGATGGACATGCTTACTGCTGGCCGGATCTAACCGGCAGTGGCGGGTTTGAGTCGCCGGACGGATTACGCCGTCACCTCCAGGGAGCGATCGCCAATCACCACCAGCCCGCTCTTCGGATGCGTGACCGTGCGTCTGGCGACAACTCCGGGCTTGTGGACCTGACTCGTCGAACACGATTGGACGCATTGAAGGACGCCGACTTCCGTTGGGCCGGAAACGGTCGGTTCCAGTGGACCGATGGCGGAGAGACATATTTCAAGCAGTACTTCTCTCCCTCAATGCAGGAGCCTTCTTACGGCCCGGAGTCGCTGGTCGCTGAGATGGACTATGCCGGCGTAGACATGTCGTTGCTCCACCGGACGCCATATCTGGGGATAGACAACGACTTCATAGCCGACTGCGTGACACGTTTTCCGGATCGACTCCGAGGGTTGGCGCATGTCCCTGAGTGGCGTTGCGTCTCAGACCCGGAGGGATCGTTACTCGAACTGGAACGTGCGATCGGGCTTGGAATGTCTGGCCTGCACTTCCTGCCACCTCAGCTCAATCTTTATGGCGATAACGGGGCGTGGGATCGTCCCGAGTTCCATCCGTTCTGGGACGGGGTGGCATCGATGAACATCCCGGTTTTCATCTCGATGGGCCAGATGATGAACCGGGGCGCAGGACGTGAAGGGCTGGACCCGGATCCAGAAGATTTCCACGACGAACTACGAACATTGCGTCGATGGATTGATCGTTACCCGGACGTAACTGTGGTTGTGACGCATGGGTTGAACTGGCGGTTCTTTATGGAAGGCAATTCGATCGTCTTGCCGGAGTGGGTGTGGGAGCCGTTCCAGAATTCGAAGAGCTTTCTACAGCTACTGTTTCCGATCGCACTCGGTGCGATCTGGGATTACCCGCTCCCGCAGGCACAGCCCACGGTCGCTGAGATAGTTGATCGGCTCGGCGCAGATCGGGTGATCTGGGGCACAGACATGCCGATAGTCGCCCGCGCCTGGACCTACAAACAGAATCTGGACTTATCCGCATGCATTGCGATGAGCTGTCTTCAACAGACCTCGACACCGTGCTGGGCGGGACGATGGCGAACTTGCTGGGCGTGGTTTAAGGCCCCCTCCTAATGTAGAAGGGGGTTCGGGGGTGGTTAAGTCCAGTCAAAACGTCCGCCCTAGCCTCGAGACGGCTTCTTTCCGGTCTTCTCTTCGTACAGCTTCCAGGTGTTCTCGTTGAACGGGTAGTAGCGTCCGGGAGGGCCGGGGTTGGCCTCAAGCTCCGCTTTCACAACCTCTTCCACTTCTTCGCGCTCGCGAGCGATGCGGATCACGTCGTCCACCGTTTCATGCGGAACGACCACAACACCGTCCTCGTCGCCGACGATGGCGTCACCGGGGCGGACAAGCACGCCGCCACAATTGATGGTGTCGTTCACACCCCACGGCACCATCACCGCAGGACCCTGCTTGGCCGTGGTGTTATGCGAGTACACGGGGTAGCCGTAGCCCTTGAGGATGGTGGAGTCGCGCACAGAGCCGTCCGTAACGAGTCCGCCTACTTGAAGTTGCTTCAACCGCAAGAACTTAATGTCTCCGCCGATCGACTCCCATGGTCCGATCGCCGATGCAACAAGTACCTCGCCCGGGCCGCACTTCTCAAATGCCACGTACTCCGGAGAGATGAGGCCCTTGGGCATGTCGTTCCAGATGTCGTTGCGCCAGGGCACAAACCGTAGTGTGACCGCGCGTCCGGCCATCTTCATGTCCGGGTGGAGGGGTCGCGCACCGTGGATGTAGGACGGCGGCCACTTCATCACCCAGAGTGCGTCGATCAGGGTCGGCGTGGGGATGGTCTTAAGGATTTCCAGTGTCTCGTCGAAAATCGGCGGAAGGTGGTCGGCCATTCTTGGCTCCTCTTCTGGCGGTCCGGATTGTGTTGCGGTGAATTAACGGTGTTAATTGCACATGTTAGTGCTCGACTAGCATCGACCACTAGGGCGGATAGTCATTGGCCCCTGCATCGTGAAGGATGATTACTCGGGCACCGCTCCGTTACGGAACTTCCAAATGGCCGTTACCAGTGCGGCTGAAGCCGGGACCGGTACGTCCAACGCCCTGCCCTCTCGTACGACCATACCGAGTAGGTGCTCGATTTCAAGCTGATTACCGGCTTTGAAATCACCCTGAAGCGATGCCTGTGTATCTGCCGCTTCGGCGAGTCCGACACGCATTTTTTCGTCGACAACATCATCCGCCATGTTTACGCCTTTGGCCCGTGCCACGCGCGCAACATCCTCCATCACCGATCGAACCGTGTACTCGCCCCAGGGACTGTCCAGCACCTCTACAAACGACGAACGTGATGCCGTCATAGTGGTGCCGATAGGCCCGACGTTGACCAGCTTGGTCCAGAGGGTTGAACCGATATCGTCGCCGATCTCCGGTTGAATGCCTTCTTTGTTCAGAAGGTTGAACACCGTCTCGGCGCGGTCGGATCGAGAGCCATCCTGCTCGCCGAAAACTATGCGTGCGGTCGAACCCGACTGATGAATTACGCCGGGCTCGGGTCGTCCTGTTTCAATATAGGTCGCCCCGGCCATCACATGGTCCCAGCCGTACACCGCTGCGATCTGGTCAGCACTGTCGACACCGTTCTGAACGGTCAGGACCGTCGTCCCGTCCTTTAGAAGCGGCTTGATCAGCGGGAGAGCGACCTCGTTGTGGAACAACTTGACCGTATAAAGGACGAAATCGACCGGACCAATATCGCTGGAATCTGACGTCACCTGAGGGTGAACCGTGAAATCTCCCCAGTTTGTTTTGAGCTGCAGCCCATTGGCCTTCATGGCGTCAAAGTACGCTCCCGGTCGCGCGACCAGCGAGACCTCTGCGCCGTGTTTCGCCAGCACTCCGCCGTAGTACCCCCCGACCGAGCCGGGTCCGATGACCGCTACTTTCATACTATTGATGTCTCCGTTGTTGGGGCACAGCGTCGGACGTGAACGCCCTGCCCGTAGATTGACAGTAATTTGGGATTTCGGGCTGTAACGATAGCGCAGGAGAAGCTCAAAGCGCGATCAAATAGAGAGCGTAGTGACAGGCATCACGAGAGGAAGCGCAAACAAGAGGGTAAAATTACGTCCCTCATAGAGATCAATGTCTCTGTCTATCTTTATCACCCCATTTCACTAGCCTCTCTAGGATTTCTAAATGACCGATTTCACGCGTCAAGACGGTCGCAGCGTTGACGAGCCACGACAGATCAGCATCGAGACCGGATTTCAGCCTCATGCTGAAGGCTCTGTCCTGATCAAGTCCGGCAACACGCACGTCATCTGCTCCGCATCTATTGAGGAGTCTGTGCCGCGATGGATGCGTGGATCCGGGAAGGGCTGGGTGACGGCGGAGTACGGCATGCTTCCCCGGGCCACCAACACCCGGTCACGTCGTGAAGCTTCCGCGGGCAAGCAAGGTGGGCGCACGCAGGAGATCCAACGCCTGATCGGTCGTTCCCTACGGGGCGTGGTCGATCTTGCGGCGCTGGGCGAGCGTTCGATCACGGTCGACTGTGACGTTGTGCGCGCCGACGGCGGCACCCGCACCGCATCCATCACCGGCAGCTACGTCGCCCTCAGCATCGCCCTTCAGGGCCTGCTATCAGAAGGCAAGATCGACAAAGACCCGATGATCGACTCGGTCGGTGCGATCAGCGTCGGCATCGTTTCCGGAACACCGCTTCTGGACCTTTGCTACGAGGAAGACTCGGCGGCCGAGACGGACATGAACGTCGTCATGACGGGGTCCGGTAAGTTCATCGAGCTTCAGGCGACCGCCGAGGGTGTGCCGTTCGCACGCGAAGAACTGGACAGCCTTCTGGGTCTGGCGGAAACCGGTATTCGATATGCCATGGGCCAACAGTCGGCGGTCTTACACTCTCCTAGACGCCCTTAATCACCTGGAATCATTTGGCCAACTGGCCGACCATTCCCTTATAAACATAAGTAACCGCAACAGACACCACCGGCGAACAGCGCTGGAAAGCGAGCCCCTTCCCAATGCCATCA
>CAUZRH010000172.1:0-4590 GCA_963582115.1 Dehalococcoidia bacterium | reverse complement strand
GCGCGTCGAAAAAAACGTGGCTACCCGGCTGAGTAGATCGTCTCGATCATGGCTACCAGGCGTCTGGGACATATCGGAGGCTAACCGCCGGACAACTCTTCCAAGTCTTTTTCCGTGGCCTCGACGATCTTCTCATCTTTGACCTCCGCAACCCCGTCCTCCATGTCGCCCACCGTCAAGACGCGCTTCTCGCCCCGGCTCTTCATCAGACCTTCGTCTTCAACCTCAACCTCGAAGTCGTGCTGGTGCTCGGCCTCCTCGACTTTGCTGAGGTCGATCAGATCTTCATGGCTCTTCAAATGATCCAGATATAGGATGCCGTCCAGATGATCGACCTCATGCTCAAGAGCCTGCGCAAAGATCTGATCAGCAGTAAGCCTGAGCTTTGCCCCCCACTCACCGACGGCACGCGCCTTCACACGCTCAGACCGCATGATCGTGCCGAGGAAGCCGGGAACGCTGAGACATCCCTCTTCAACCTCACGTTCACCATCTCGCCGGGTGATCTCCGGGTTGATCAGGATCCGTGCGCCCTCCTCGTCCGGCAGTTGGAGAACAATCAACCGGCTCAGCTCGCCCACCTGGGGTGCGGCAAGCCCGACACCACCGGCCTCGTGCATGGTCTCGACCATGTTGTGTGCCAGCTCTCGGATAGCGTCATCGACCTGGCGAATTTTGCGCGACTTTCTGCGCAAGATCGGGTCAGGTACGGTTCTGATTTGAAGGATGGTCATTGTGGTTAAGCGTCAGTCTCCAGCGGCTTGAATGCAGACAAGTATAGGTTCAGATGGGAAGCCGGTTGTTACCAATAAACCATCCGTAAAAGACATCGGCTATCGAATATCTAAGACACGGACGCGGGGTCAACGTCCACGGTCCAGTCACGACCCAGTTGTACGCGGTCCAGTAGTCGTTCGGGATATGCGCCCTTGAGGATGACGTGCCAGCGCGTCACGCCCCGCATTCGGAACGGATAACTGGGGCTGGGGCCGATCACCTGCACCCCCGTCTCGCCCGAGGCAACCCGTTCGTCGTTCAGCAGTGCGACCATTCGCTTTGCTTCATCCAACGCAGCCGTCGGGTCGTAGTGCGAGTGGCCGAGCCGTATCAGCCTTGTGAACGGCGGATCAGCGTGGTCCCCGCGTAGCCCGATTTCGACGTCATAAAACGCCTGGAAATCCTGCGCCGCCGCTGCCTGCACCGCGTAGTGTTCCGGCTGGAAAGTCTGGATGATGGCAGAGCCGCCATCCGGGCCACGTCCCACGCGTCCGGCCACCTGCGTCAGTATCTGAAATGAGCGCTCGCCCGCCCGAAAGTCCGGAATGGACAGCCCGGTGTCCGCCGAGATCACACCGACTAGCGTGACCTCTGGAATATCCAGCCCTTTCGCCACCATCTGAGTTCCGACAAGAACCCTGGATTTTCCTTCGAGGAATCGATCCAGCACTTCTCCATGCGCCCGTGCGGTCCTCGCCACATCACGGTCCCATCGAAGCACGCCGACGCCGGGGAATCGCCGTTCGACCTCGGCCACCACCGCCTGCGTCCCGCTGCCCATCGGTCGCATGTCTTCTGCGTTACAGGTGCGGCACTTTTTGTTTGGTCTGACCCGATACCCGCAGTAGTGACAGACAAGGCTGTCGATACCGTCCGGCATATCAGAGCGATGCATCGTCAGCGACGTGTCACACCGGCGACATGTGCGTACCGAGCCACACTGACGGCACTGGACGAACGCGGCGGTGCCGCGTCGATTCAGGAACAAGATCACCCGGCCGCCCGCTTCCAACGACTCATGCATTGCTTTCAAGAGAGCCCGGCTGAATAAACCGGCGTTGCCGTCCCTAAGCTCGTCCCGCATATCAACTATGCGGACTCCAGCCTGGCCGGCGGCAGTACGTCGCGATCCAGAGAAGTTACCGACCTCGCCGAAGTCCCCAATCCCGACTCGTGCAGGCAGACGAAGTAGCTCTACTTCCGAACGTTCAGTCCGTCTGAAGCTCTCGATATCCGGCGTGGCACTACCCATGACCAGCACCGCTCCATGCTCAGCGCAAAACCGCTCGGCCACCGCCCTTGCGTGGTAGCGGGGTGCAGGGTCGTGCTGCTTGTAGGTCCACTCGTGCTCTTCATCGATCACGATAAGTCCAAGGTCCTTGATCGGAGCAAACACGGCGCTTCGGGAGCCAAGGACGATCGGGAAGTCGCCTTTAGCGATACGCCACCACTGGTCAAACCGCTCTCCCGGTTGCAGCCCGGAATGAAGAAGTGCGACCTTTCCCGGGAACCTGGACGCAAAGCGTGCCAGGGTCTGAGGCGTTAGGGCGATCTCGGGAACAAGGATCAGGACAGACCGCCCGAGGTCCATGCACTTTTCTGCGGCTCGCAGGTAAACCTCCGTCTTCCCGCTGCCGGTCACGCCGTAGAGTAGGAACTTACGGGGAGGGTCGTCATCGTTACGCGTCGTCCTGAGCGCGGAAGTAATCGCGCCTATGGCTCCCGCCTGCGCGGCGGTGGGGTCCAGCGGCATCGTGGTTTGGAATTGGTGCTCCCTCAGGGGGTCGCGCTCGACTTGTATCTCATCCACGAGCAAGAGGCCGGCTTTCTTGGCCCAGTCCACGCGGGACCTACCAAACTCCCTCGCTAGATCGGCCTGGGTCTCCGTGCCGGGCGCATCGATCACACGCCTTAACAAGGAAGCGCGCTCTATACCGCGTATTCCCGGCATTTCGTCCAGTTCGTCGGCTACTTTCTCGATCTCTTCCGACTCGACCGCAAGCGCGAGAACCCGGATATAACGCGGCTTCTGTCGCTGATGCTCCCATTCGGAGCGAGTAGCAAGTAATTTCAGGCGGATCAATCGATCGACCACCACGCTGCCACCGCGGCCTAAACCACGAGCCAGCGCGGGCCGTCGCATCTCCCCCGCTTCTTCAACCATCTTCAGGGCTCGATCTTCTCTTGGTCCAAGGTCGGCAGTCACCGCAGCGTCGGCTAGCCGTTCCGCATCCACACTTACCCAAGTTCGGAGTCGACTGGCAAAGCCGGGCGGCAGCATCTGCGCCGCCGCCATGAATAGCCCGACGCGATAGTAGGTGGACATCCACCGGGCTACCTTGATCTGGCGGGCCGAAAGCAATGGCGCTTCGTGTGCGGCGCGCTCAAGGTCCCGGATCTCGTCGACCTCGGGCGTATCGGTTATGCCAAAGACCATCCCCTGAACGGTCCGTGCACCGAACGGCACCCACACGAGGTAGCCGGGTCCAACCTCAACGCCGTCAGGGACACGATAGGTAAAGGTCCGTTCCTGGCCTCCCGCACCGTCAACAGCGACCTGCGCGTAATTACCGCGTGTATCGACCTGTGTGGGATTTGAGCGCGCTTCCATCAGGCGAGGGTAAGCGAATTAGGGGCAAGTGTGTCTGCAAACGTCAGAGTCTTAGATACCCGTAACGAACGAACGCCAACCCAAATAGCCACTGGGCAGGGTCGCCCGTAACGAGTGCGCAGCGCCCAATAGCACCCGGCAGGATCCCAAAGCCCTAAACACCCATAGAGAGTGCACTGTGTCCCAAATAGCCGCCCGGCAGGGGCCCTAGCGGCGCTCTTTGATTCGGGCGCTTCGGCCGGTTAGGCCACGGAGGTAGTAGGCACGAGCTCGGCGAACCTTGCCCTTGCGTGTGACCTCAAGTGAGTCGAGAAGCGGCGAGCAAACCAGGAAGGTTCGTTCAACGCCAACACTGTAAGAAACTCGGCGGACCGTGAATGTCGCTCCCGGAGCAGGGCTATCGCCCTGGCGGTATCGACCCTTGAGCACAACACCCTCAAACGCCTGAACACGCTGGCGTTCGCCTTCACGAATCATTACGTTGACCCGTACGGTGTCACCTGTCTGGAAATCCTGGATCGTGTCGCGCGGTTTGGCTTCGACGAGCGTTCGGGCTTCGATCACGGTAATACCTTTGTATTGTGCGGGCCGGACGATTGTCCCGGCGATTGTTCCGGACCGTGCTGGACCCGACTCTTCTGGAATCTTTGGAAAACCAGAGTCCCAGGGGCACTGGGGGCGCGCGCGACGGCCGATATAAAACTAAGTCAGTTGTTAATTGTAGAACGGTGAGGCGACCTACGGCAACGGTTCAGGTGCGATATACACCTGATTCGTACTACGGCCTCTCCTGGAAATCACCCGCCCAGCGGCAAAATAACCTCCGGAAGCAGGATCGGCTCAGGCCCATTCCGGTCAAAGACATTGAATACCTTCCGGGTGCCTTCCAACCCGATTTCAGGATTCGGGTTAATGAACGAGACCACCGTATCCACATGAAAATCGGACACCCTGATCTTGAGTTCATGGGTCTGAACAATCTCAACGTCCACTCCCGGGATCTCGATGTTCTCCGCCCCCGTGATGTTGTAGAACTCGCCATCGTCTGGGACCGATGGGTCTGAGAACTCGAATATGTCCATGCCCGGAATCATCTGCCCGGAACCAATTCCAAGCGCCTGGTCGAACTTAGTCTCCACCTGCCACACATCAGTGCCACGTTGGCGATAAATGAGTTGTCCGTCGCCAACTATGAACTCTTC
>CAUZRH010000171.1:0-4593 GCA_963582115.1 Dehalococcoidia bacterium | reverse complement strand
CCAGGTGACCGATCGCGCTCCGGACCTTCCGCCGCCGGGTCACACCTGATTCAGCCCCTTCCTTATGTAAGTGGATTTCGGGGGCATGGAGGACCATATGAAAGTCATTTTCTTGCATGACGTCCCACCGAACGCTCGCGCGGGCGACATTAAAGACGTGAAGAACGGTTACGCCCGGAACTTCCTGCTACCCCGTGAGCTCGCCACCATGGCAACTGGCGGCGAGTTGAAGCGCGTTGAGAGCCTCAGGCGTGATGCCGAGGTCCGACGTGTCAAAGAGGCTGAAGAGTGGCGAGAGGTCGCAAGCAAATTGGCTGAAGAGCCGGTGGAGATTCTCGTACGGTCAGGCCCGCGTGGCCGCCTTTACGGTTCTGTCACCAACACCATGCTTGCCGAAAAATTGACGGAGATCTCTAACGTCCAGGTTGACCGGCGTGGAATTCGATTTGACACTCCGGTCCGTATGCTTGGCGAGTACACCGTCCCGATCCATTACTTTGAAGGCGTCGACGGTCAGGTTGTACTGAACGTCGTGTCCGTCGACGGTGGCGCAGAGGCCGCAGCGATGGAAGCCGCCATGGTAGAAGGCGTCGGCGGTGACGGCACCGGTGAGATGTCCCTGCTTGAAGAGTTTGAGTCGCGTCGACTTGCCCGTGAGGCAAAAGAGCGCGGCGAAGATGAAGAGGGCAGCGACGATGACGCGGAGAGTTCAGAGGAATAAGCCAAATTGCAGGCTGATCGGCTTCCACCCCACGACATAGAATCAGAAGAAGCCGTAATCGGCTCGTTACTTATCGACCGTGAGGCGATGGTCCGAGTCACCGCGTTCCTGGAGCCGGAAGATTTCTACCGGGAACGAAATCGATGGTGCTACGAGGCCTGCTTTGACTTGCACCAGCGCGGAGAAGCGATCGACCAGATCTCGGTGGCTCATGAACTTGAGCGCACCGAGAAACTGGCCGATGTGGGCGGCACCGCCTACCTTGGTCATCTGGTCGAGATTCTCCCGACCTCCCGGCACGTTGAGTTCTACGGTCGGGTAGTCCAGCGCACTTCGACTATGCGTAAGTTGATTCGAGCCGCTTCGGATATTTCCGAGATCGGTTACGAAGAAGACGCCGACGTCGACGCAGCACTGAGCCGCGCCGAGGACACGCTATTCCAGATTCGATCAGCCGCAGCGACACGTGACTTTGTGCCGTTAAGCGAATCGCTTGACCCGTTTCTGGAGCAGACAACTCCGTTCACGGACATGGACGGGGCCGATGGCAGACCTATCGGCACGGGATTCAAGGATCTTGATGACCTGCTTGGCGGCATGGGCCGCTCAGACATGATCGTTCTCGCCGCACGCCCAAGCGTCGGCAAGTCGATGCTGGGGATGAACATCGCACGCAACTCCGCAGCAGGTGCGGGGGTTGGCTCCGGGGCGACGGTCGGCATCTTCTCCCTTGAGATGGGTAGAGAGCAGATCGCTCTTCGGATGCTGTCAGCTGAAGCGCGCGTCGATATGCAAAACCTGCGTATGCGTCTCCTTAGTGATACGGAGCAAGTGCAGGTCTCGGACTCCGTTGGTGTCCTGTCTGACCTTGCGATCTTCATCGACGATACGCCCATCCAATCCGTAGCCGAAATGCGCGCCAAGGCCCGGCGTTTACAGATGGAGCATGGCCTCGATTTTGTGGTGATCGACTATATGCAGTTGATCCGTGGCAACAGTCGTCGCAGTGAAAACAACCGCGCACAAGAGGTGTCCGAGATATCGCGCTCCATAAAAGGTATGGCTCGCGACCTCAACGTACCGGTGCTGGCCCTCTCTCAGTTGAGTCGAGCGATTGAACACCGAACATCTCACCGGCCGATGCTGTCCGACCTGCGTGAAAGTGGATCGATCGAACAGGACGCCGACGTTGTGATGTTTATCCATCGCGAAGATAAGTTCATCACAGAGGAAGAGTGGGTCCGGGACAATCCCGGCCTGATCTACCCACGTGGTCTCGCAGAGATGATCGTTGCAAAACATCGGAATGGTCCCGTCGGCAGTGTTGAACTCGCAGTGAGCGATGCGTTCGGAAAATTCCGAGATAACGCGCAGCGTGTCCCCGACTCACGGGCCTAACCCGGGATGACAGATCCCCGGGGTTCTTCCGATGGCGGCCGGTCTTCCGACAATACGCAGGGTGACTACACGCAAGGTTTTCCGGCCGGATACAAGTCCACACCCGTGCCGAATCCTCTTTTGTCTGGCCTGTTAGAGGAGATCGACGACCTCGACGAGTTAAAGGTCACTTTGCGGACCATATGGTTCCTGCACCAGCGACGCCTGTTTCCGTCATCCATCAAGGCCGACGATCTTTTCTCGGACCGAACCACAGCGGCGATGCTCCATGCTTCGGGTCAGCAACTGGAAGTACGGGTGTCAGAAGCACTGGCAAAAGCGGCCCACCGTGGTACTCTTCTGGCTGTCCAAGGTGATGACGGTGGGACCCTGTATTTTCTGAACACAGACGCTGTCCAAAGGGCCGTGGAAACGTCGTTTCCTGAGTCGGCTCGAATGGGGGGCAGTGATGTTGAGATGGGCACGGGTGAAACATACCCGGCATCCGCAGAAGCCGGATCCCAACCCTCCGTATTTGCGGATTACGAACAAAACATCGGCACCTTGACCCCGGTCCTAGCGGACACATTGCGTGATGCGCTGGACACCTACCCGGAACAATGGATCCGTGAGGCCATAACTACGGCGGCAAGGGCCAACGCCAGAAGCTGGAATTACATAGCCGCTGTCCTTAGAGGATGGGCGGACGAGGGCAGGCCGGATGGAAAGCCTGGAACAGATACTGACCAGACTCGCTCAGACGAGTACATCGAACGCTACCTCGCCGCGCAACGAGCCCGGGGCAACCGCTGACGGACAGCCGCACTGCGACATCTGTGACGACGCTCGATGGATTCGCCTGGGGGAGCCTATGGGCAGTCCCCAGTTCGGCAAGATGGCCCCGTGTGAATGCCAGAAAAATAACTGGAACAGTGGCCAAGGCGAACGCCTGAAGCGATACGCCAACCTCGGTCCGCTGGAGCGATTGCGTTTCGACACGGCCCTGCGGGATGGTCGCGAAGGATTCGCCGACCCGGCCACGTACGGCGCAGTTCTCGAATCTGCCAGGCTTTACGCAGAAAAACCGGACGGTTGGTTGGTCATTCTTGGTCCGTCAGGCTCAGGCAAGACACATCTCGCCGCAGCGGTCGCCAACCAGTGCGTGGAGGATGGGCGACCCGTTTTCTTTATCCCGGTGCCCCAACTTCTTGATCAGTTGCGCCCTTCCAATTTTTCCGGAGGCGACGGGGGCGAGTTCCCAGATTCTGAGAGCCTGTTCCTTCAGGTAGTTAATGCCCCTCTCCTGGTTCTTGACGATATCGGCACTGGAAACCTGACTCCGTGGGCCGAAGAAAAGATAGACCAGATCCTGACCGACCGATACAACGCACGCCGCACCACCGTGATTACGTGTGGCATCGACCGCGATGCGCTTCCCGCCCGAATGCGGACCCGTCTACTTGACCCCGATTTGTCCACTGTGTGCGAAATCACCGCTCCAACCAGTACTGCAACACCTACCGTGGGGGACATCCCTACACGGATGCTTGAATCGATGAGCTTTGACTCGTTCGATCCCAGGGGTGGAGCCGGAGCGACACGCGCACAACAATCCCTCCTTAAGGACGCGCTGGGGACGGCGAAGGCTTTTGCCGAGCATCCTGATAGGTGGCTTTATCTGGCAGGACCAACTGGCTCGGGCAAAACACACCTAGCTGTCGCTATCGCTGGATTGCGCACCACACTCAGGTTGCCGGTGACGTTCGCTTTTGTTCCTGATCTGCTTGACCATCTCAGACAGGCGTTCAGCCCGGATAGTCGGGTCAGTTATGACCGGCTGTTTGAGCAAATCAAAAACGCCGAGCTTCTTGTCCTGGACGATCTCGGCGCTCACAGTTCGACCGCGTGGGCGGAAGAAAAGTTGTATCAGTTGATAGTCCATCGCTACAACTCGGCTCTCCCCACGGTGATCACCAGCCGTGTGATGCTCACCGACCGCGATCCAGAAGATGGCGAGTCCGGACGCTCAGGCGCTTCATTCTCAGCGTCAATCATGTCCCGACTGCGTGATGGGCTAATGGTGAGTGAACGGTTCCTCAATGTCCCTGACTACAGAAACAGAGGCGCGGCCCGACCGCCTGCACGTCGGTCCTCTGGAACACAGGGCGGTACGCAGCGCGGCCGGGGCCGCCGTTAAGTGGACAAAGATTTGCCCGCACAGAAATATCCGTTTCGCGACGGATGTGTGTTCTGCAATATATCTGAAGGAAACGAGCCCGCCAGATATATAGCCCCAGACAGTGTCGAATCCGAAGAGCGCACGGCCGTAAATACAGATGGTCCGCTTGCGTTTCGCAACCGATTGACCTGGCTCAGGGTCATGGTGCTGGTCGTTCCACCGGGGCATCCTTCGCAAGAGCAGTTGTGGGGCGATCGTGATCTGTACGTCCCCTTGCTCCCTTACGCGGTCGCGCTGGGGCGCGAGCTGACGATCG
>CAUZRH010000170.1:0-4609 GCA_963582115.1 Dehalococcoidia bacterium | reverse complement strand
TCTTCCAACGCAGTTGACCGCCCGGAGATTACTACCGTGATGCGCGCTGCGCTAGATGCTGCGGTCACTTGACCAAAAATAACTGCGGCACGCCGCCCCGAAACATGAATGTCACATCCACGAAACACTTCCGTTACAGCGATGACACTACAGGCACCGAACGAAGGCGATGTTTCGTCACGAATCGTTGACAAACTTCTGGGTCACATCCGTCAGCAACCCGACAGGGAAGGTGCGGCATATGCTGAGCCTCCCTCCCAGTTGACCGGCGGATTTGAAACGTTGATCTATGCGTTCCAACTCTCCAACGTAACGCCCCAGTTCTATGGCCGCTTGTGGTCCGCATATTCCCGGAACCCGGAGGTGCGGCAAAAGGAGCCCGGGAAGCGGCGTTCCATAACGCCATAGCGGACGCCGACTTTCCGTCGCCACGGGTGATCATTTCGAGCGGATCGGGCACGATCTCCAGGCGGGCCTTTAATGTCATGGAGAGTCTTTTCGCCGATCCAGCGAACGCGACCCGGATCGCTGACCAGCTAGCTGAGACGCTGGTCGAGTTGCATACAGTTCCGGTTGACGGGATCTCGAGTTCACTTCGAGACGCGGGGATCGAGGTGAGCCGAAGTTCGTCCGGCGGCAATCTTAGTTACCTCCAGAGTTACACAGCCGATCCCGCCCTTGCGCATCTGGAGCCTGGTGCGGCGTGGTTAACCGCAAACACCCCTCCGGAGCGTGACGTGTTATCCATATGCCACGGCGACTATCACCCGGGCAACGTGATGGTGGATAACGGGCAGGTGACGGGCGTGCTTGACTGGCCAACGATCCCGAACACGATGTTTCGGTCTCGCTTGTGTTGGTCGCTGTAAACGCCCCAGAGTTGGCAGGAGACATTCCTCCCGAAGCCTTACAGATGTTCGCTGAAACTTTCCTTGCCTCATACACGAACCGGAGCGCACTCGACCCGGACCGACTCTCCTATTACCGGGCCTATCGCGCCATACGGGCTTTTGCTCGGGGTTCGGCGTTACGGACTCCGGGGGTGGTTGCCGGACTCAAACCACCGGACCAGTACGCGTGGGGCAGCGACGGATCGATGCGTCGGCTTGCGTCGACGTTCGGTGACATCACCGGCATCGAACTCCCCCTTCCCGCCGATGTCGACCCGGAATAGGTCCGCGCCGGCCTTTGACGGCGATACGATAAGGACCATGAACTTGAAGATTGATGGTTCCGACACGCGGATCTTCCCGTGGCTGGGAGCCTGATGACCAACGATCCTCTAGAAAACATACCGGCTAACCGGACACGCCCCGAACCGGTCATCGTCGCCACCGACCTGCGGAAGCGGTACGACGATATCCAGGCCGTAGACGGGATTTCGTTCGAGGTGTATCCGGGCGAGGTGTTCGGGATGCTTGGCCCGAACGGTGCTGGAAAAACCACAACGGTCGAGATTCTTGAGGGAATGCGCTACCCGGATTCCGGAAACGCTATTATCAACGGCATCGACGTGACGCGTGATCCGATGAGCGTGAAGAAGATCATCGGTGTTCAGCTTCAGGCCAATGCCTTCTTTGATCGTCTGACTCTGTCCGAATTATTGAAACTATTCGGCACTCTTTACGGCCACAAAGTCTCGCCACAGGACCTCCTTGACCGGGTCGATCTGGGCGACCGCGGAAAGTCTCAATTCAGAAAGCTTTCCGGCGGCCAACAACAACGCTTTTCTATCGCCGCCGCTCTCGTGAATAAGCCCATCGTGATGTTCCTTGATGAGCCTTCTACCGGCCTCGACCCACAGGCTCGCCGCAACATGTGGGACCTGATCAAGGGACTTCAAAATGACGGCACCACCGTGGTGCTGACGACACACTACATGGAGGAAGCGGAGGAGCTGTGCGACCGCGTGGCGATAGTGGACACCGGGCGGATCGTGGCTTTGGACACGCCGCTCGCGCTTGTGGACGGGCTGCTGGCGACCGGTTTCCGGAACGAGAGGCCGCAGCGTGAGGCGACGCTGGAAGACGTATTCATCAACATGACCGGGCGAGCGTTGCGGGATGAATAACCGTGTGCGCCGCAACACCGACTGGATGACCGCATGAGGATCGCACTGAGCCTCATGGTCGCCTCTCTGAAGATGTACTTCCGGAACCGGCAGGCGATCTTCTTCTCCCTCTTTATTCCGCTGCTGATCATGGTGATCTTCGGCCTGCTGGACTTTGATCGTTTCAGCGGGGCCGAGATAGGCATCGTTGACCAGGCTGATAACGAATTCTCGCAGGCCGTAGTACGACAATTGACCGATCGCGAGGACGACCTGGTGGAGTTGGAACTCGGCACACTGACGGAACTGACGGAACGTCTCACGGACGGCGAGATCGACGCCATGTTCGTCATACCGGAGGGATTCTCCGAGCCTGGCGGGCCGGTAACGCTGTCATCGACCACCGATGAGCGTTCTCCACAACGCGCCGCCCTCGCTGTAACGCTGATGGGGCAGATCCTTGGCAATCTTGAAAGACAGATGTCTGCCCCTGACGACGCTACCAATCCGCTCAGCGTCGCCGATGGCCCACCTTCATTTGGGACGATCTTTCAGTCAACCTTGCAGGGCGACGACCGAAGCTACACGGCGTTCCTTGTGCCGGGGATCGTTGCGATGTCGATCATGCAGCTCGGTATTTTCGGCGTGGTGTTTGCGCTGCTTCAGTTCCGGCAACAGGGTGTGCTCCGAAGGTTGAAGGCGGCCCCGGTTAACCCGGCGCAGTTTCTATTTGCGCAGGTTTCGACACGTTTGACCGTGTCGGTATTACAGACCCTAGTGATCCTGTTGGCCGGAATGATACTGTTCGATCTTGCCGTCGGAAACGGAGACGTCACTTCATGGGTTCTTGTCCTTGTACTGGCCGTGTTTGGCGGCGTGCTGTTTGTAACGATGGGCCTGGCGATCTCAGGTGTCGCACGAACGGAAGAAGTTGCTGCACCGGTCACAAACCTGATTTCGTTGCCGATGATGTTTCTCTCAGGCGTGTTCTTCCCGCTCGATGCTCTGCCCGGGGTTTTGACGGCGGTGACGCAGTTCCTGCCGCTCACATACCTGGCGGACGCGATGAGGGCCGTGGTCACGGATGGCGCCGGGATCACGGAGATCTGGGGTGAGCTGGCAGGGCTGGCTGCATGGACCGCGGTAGTGTTCGCAGCCGCGACGCGTCTGTTCCGCTGGGAGTAGAGGTCGCAGCCTCCGAAAACAAAAAAGAAGCGAGCGACCGGGTAAATGCACGGTACATACCCGATCGACTCGCTTCTAATATCTTGTGCGCCCCACTAAACCGCATGGATCCCCCGCACATCTGATTGGGTTCCTGTTCGATGTGCCCGTCCCGGGCACCAAGACCCGACCGGTAACCGAGGGTCGGGCTCCATATCTAAAAAGCGCATTACTGGACGCCAGGTTCGTAAGTGGCTAGCCTGTTGCCAAACTGGTTGATAAGTGAGCGCTTAACAACATGGCAAATGAAACAGGCGTCCCGGTCGGTGAGCTATCACGTCGGACCGGAGTCAGCCCCGCGACCATTAACTTCTACGTGAACCGTGGGCTTCTCCCGCATCCGGCGAAGACGGCACGCACACGTGCGTCGTACCCGCCTGAGATGGTCGAGCGAATCGCACGGATCAAGGATTTTCAAGATCGTGGACTGCCGCTGGCCGTGATCGCCCGAATTCTTGACAGCCCGAACCCTGCCGCCGAGCTAGGGCTGTCCACGACTCAACTACGAACGCCACGCGGTCCAGTGGGACTTGCGGAGTACCTGGAAGAAACCGGACTGGACCGTGACGTTCTGGCCCGGCTGATCGAGGCCGAGATCCTGAGGCCGGGACGTAGCGAATCAAGTCTTATTTTCGATCGAGCGGATCTCGCAGCAGGACGTGCCGCCGCCCGATTACTGCTCGAGGACGTGGAGATCGAGACCCTTTTACGCCATGACGAATTCCAGCCGGTGTCACTGGCAGAGGCTCACTTCCTTGCGGAACACCTATCCCAAGCAATGCAGATCGAGCCATCGCACCGAAAAGCGACTGCGGCGCGCGCAGCCTTCGCCACACTTCGTGACTACATGAGGCTGCGAGAGTTGGAGACCGAGTACCCGGACTGGGACCAGCCTCGCCGATAGAGCCCTATAACTAGAAGGCTAGAGCGCGTCAATCGCCCTGGCGACGTCGAAGTCCCAGCCGGTTAATCCGCCTTTGTCGTGGGTCGATAGCGTCAGCGTTACCCGGTTGTATCGGATGTCGATATCCGGGTGGTGGTCACGAGATTCAGCGATCTCGGCAACGCCCTGCACCAAGGCAATGCCCTCAAGGAACGACGGCGCTTCGAACGTTCTCGTGATGCTCTGGCCCGCGCTTCCTGAAGACAGGGACCACTCTGGGATCGCTTTGATGCCTTCAGCGATCTGGTCGACGGTAAGTCGAGTTCGGTCAGCCATCTATTACCTCCCCGTTATTGTCGTTGCCGTGTCTGGAGTCTGCCAATTTCACCGCAGACCAGTTCAGTACACCAAAACGGACCGCTAGATAATTGCCCCTGTGGGCCTTAGTCCTG
>CAUZRH010000169.1:0-4631 GCA_963582115.1 Dehalococcoidia bacterium | reverse complement strand
GAACGTGCATGAAGATCAAGCAGATACGCGTCGTCAATCTGGATATTCCGCTGACGCCGCCGAAGTCGAAGCCGACCCGGCCCGCAGCCAACAAGGTTTCGGCGCGAAGAGCGCTCCCGATCAACTATTACCCGGAGTTTTCGACCGAGTTCGGGACGATGCCGGGTGCGAGCGCAGGTGATGTGTGGGTACAGGTGATCGCCGAGGACGGCACGTTCGGCCTCGGCGCTTGCGCCTATGGCGAGCCCGTGGCGGCGTTGATCGACTACCACTACGCGCCCCTGCTTGAAGGGCGAGACGCACTTGCTACGGAGTTCCTGAACGACCTGATGTGGCGTTCAGTGCAGAACTACGGGGCGAGCGGGCTGGCGACGGTCGCACGATCGGGCGTGGATATCGCCCTCTGGGATCTCAAGGGCAAGCTGCTCGACACCCCGGTCTACAGCCTTCTTGGAGGCCCGTGCAGGGACAAGATCCCGGTGTACGCGACCTCCGACGACTTGGACTGGTCGCAGGAGCTGGGATTCAAGGCATTCAAGATCAGTAACCCGGCGCACTACCGGATGGGGATTGAGGGCGTGAATATGGCCGAAGAACACATCGCAAACGCCCGAGAGCAGGTCGGCCCGGACGCGGAGCTAATGTACAACCCGGTCAGCTCATTCAACGTGGAGTTCGCCATAAGAGTCGCGGATCGAGTCCGACCTTACGGGCTTCGCTGGTTCGAGGAGCCGCTGATTTCAAGTGACCTCGAGGGCTACGTGGAGCTGAAGAAGGCGGTCAACTGGGTGCCGATCGCTACGGGCGAGCACCACCACGGTCGTCAGGCGTACCGGCAACTCGTGGAGCGGCGCGCCGTAGACATCCTGCAACCGGACATGAAGTGGTCTGGCGGACTTACCGAAGTGGTGAAGATCTACACGATCGCCGAGTCCGCCGGGCTAATCACGGTCCCACACACGTCAGCGGGAACGCCGTGGGGGCAGCATTTCGCCATTTCGATGCCGGAGTCGCCGATAGCCGAGTACTGGATGGGCAGCGATCCCGGGATTCCGCTGGACGAGGTCTGTCCGATCCCCGGAATGCCGATGCCGAAGGACGGCTACGTAGTCCCGTCAGACGCGCCGGGATTCGGCATGGAGATCAAGCCGGAATGGATCAACCCGTGGGACCACACGGCGGCGGCGAGGGCACGCGGCATCGCCTAGATGGGATGCCTAGCCCAATCTGAACGCCGCCAGAGCTTAGTCGGCTACGGCATCGAACACCGGTCGCCAGTCACCTTCGACGGACCACGTGAGATGGCTGGCTATGTTGTCGTGCGGCTTGAAATCGATTTTGACGTCTTCTATCCGTTCGCCAATGACCTCTATGTCGTCCAGCGTGAGTCTTCTTAGCTCCATCGCGTATCGAAGGTAGCCAACATGGTCCAGCCGGTAGCCCATGACCTGAAGGCCGATCACGTCCGCGGCGATGTTGTGGGCTGATGCAAGAGTGACACGGGAGTCGATAGCAAATCCATCGACAGGATCGTTGCCCTGCATGCCTTCCGTGCCGTCGAGGACCGTGAGGTCAGGACCGACGTGCTGCGCCATCTTGGCGAGCGTGAGGTTGATGGCCTTGCTGCCCTGGTGAATCTTGCGCTTCTCGTCCCGCCCGGCGAGTGTGCCGACGAGGATGTTCTTGAGGCCCAGCGTCACGACAACATCGTTGTGCGTCTTGGTCCGTGTAACCGACACGACGTACGACTCTGAAAGCTTGCATGACATGTTCAGAGGTACTGGGCGTTCAACTTGTCGTCGAACGCAGGAACCTTCACCGTCTCGTCGGTATTGAGGTCAAACCAGGTGATGTTGAACTCATCGGCTAGAGGCCGGTAGTTGTAGTTATCGAACCCCTCATACGCGGTTCCGATTGCAGGCCCGACGGCGATCGTGAAGTCGCTAACGCCTTTGTCCTTCAGGAAGGTCAGCGTTGAACGTACGGCATCCACCGGCGTGGCGCACAGAAGGTTGCGGGTCGAGACGAAGTTTGGCTTGATCAATACCGGATTGTCCGGGATCTGGACTTGATAAGCGATGAGGGCGAGAGCCTTCGAAACCGTCTCAGTCCTGTCCTGTCCGCTTACCAGGCTTACTTTTATCTTGCCGTCGGGCATATTCGACGCCGTCCCATTGCGCCGCTGTGTTGTAGGCCAGTTCTCCTAGCCGTTATTAGGGGTGATGTTGAGGCGTGCACGCCGGTTATGTTTGGCTCTAATCGAATCTCGCTCGTCTCTGGACTTTGCTCTGGCGCCCTTGCCCAAGGGACGATACGGACGAATAATGCGGGTCTGCTTAAGTTTATGAATCTGCATCAAATCATCGGAGGACCTCAATGACCCAGGGCGGCAAACGCATCCTCGTAACCGGGATGAGCGGAATGATTGGCGGCATGGTCGGCAGGTCGCTGGCGAAGGACAACTACGTCCGTGCGCTGAATCGACAGGCCGTCGAAGGCGTGGATAGCGCGCAAGCGGATATCGCTGACCTAGACGCTATACGTCCGGCATTTGAGGGAATCGATACCGTGGTCCACATGGCCGCCTACCTGGGGCCGGACTTCTCCGGACAGGTCTCGGGCAACCTGATCGGCGCGTACAACGTGTTTGAGGCTGCGCGGGAAGCTGGCGTAAAGCGGATCATCTTTGGCAGCTCAGGCGCAACCCAGATGCAGTACGAAGCGGACGAGCCGATCAAGGCGATGGTTGAGGGTCGCTGGGATGATGTTCCGTCGCCGCGCCCCATCCTGACACCGCAGGACGCTCCTCGCCCGAACGGTGTTTATGGCGCAGCGAAGCTATGGGGAGAGGCGCTCGGTCGGTACTACTCCGATGCGCACGACATGTCGGTCATCTGCGTTCGAATAGGCCGGGTGGTGCAAGAAGACTGGCCGTACGACGCCAGGCATGCTGCGGTGTACTGCAGCCACCGAGACGTGATCCAGATGGTTGAGAAGTGTGTCTACGCGCCGGAATCCGTCCGATTTGATCTGTTCTACGCGGTGTCTGACAACCGCGGGCGGTACCGGGATATCGAACACGCAAAAGAGATGATCGGTTTCGTGCCGCAAGATGGCATTCCGGAATGGCCCATGGAGGAACCTACTTAGGAGGTTCCTGTGACGCTCGCTCGACCAGATGAAGAGGGCCGTCATCAGACGACGACGCCTGCATTCGGCCGAGCCCTCGCGCATACGCCCGCACGAAGTCGTGCCGCCGCACGACACTTAACAGCTTTGTATCGCCGCGCTGCACCACAGGAATACGTCCCAGATCCTGCCAGTCTTGTAAGCACATCATAAAGCGACTCATCCGGGTAGGCCACGATCACATCTCGTATGACGATATCTCGTCGAACGTCTCGATCAGCCACCTAAACGCTATCGCTGCAAAGGCAGTGAAGACACCAATAGCCACCGCAACTGCTGCGCCAAACGTCTGGTACGAGGGAGTGAACAGGAATCGACCAGGCAGCAACAGATGAACCAGGCGGGTTATCCAATCCGCGGAGACCAACTTGTGAAAGTCATTCGATCGCGTATGTCATTCCCAATACATTGATCACGCGAAACCACGCCGCTGTCCAATGCCGTTTCTGCTGGTGATCATCGTTACTAACGTAGTCCTCGACGAAACGGTTCGCAAGGTGGAAACGAAAACAACGATCAGCCATAACGCGATGTACCGCCGGCCCCGAACCGGGACCGGCGGTACATCTACAAAGTTCCTGCGGGCTCCAGTTCCGGCTTCCTACCGATCAGCCGGAGCGAGCGGTGATTCCAGGTAGCGCCAGAGATCACTATCGACGTTCAAGATCAACGTCGAATCATGCTCCAACAACAGCCTGTAGGCTTCTAGAGAGCGAGTGAACGCGTAGAACTCAGGATCACGGCCAAGCTGCTCTGAGAGGATCGTAATCGCCTGTCCCTCAGCCTCACCACGAATCCTTGCGGAGTCACCCTGTGCGGCCTGCGTGATGAACTCAACCTCGCGATCCACCTCAGCACGCTTCTCCAGATCAATCTGGGCACCTTCTGCACGTTCAGCCGAAGCGATCCGTTCACGCTCGGCCCTCATCCTGTCGAACACCGAATTAGCGACACCCGCCGGGAAGTCAGCGCGCTTGATTCGCACGTCAACAATATCGATCCCGAACTGGTCCGTCAGCGGAACCCGGTATCGGAAGCTTTCACCTTCAAGATCGAAATCTAGCGGCGCAGAACTGTTGATGATCGACTCCAACTGGTCGGGCGTTGGTGATCGGTCACGGATGGGTTCTTCACCGTCGGCGACTGCTTTGGCGGCGATGACGATCGTGAGGCTGGGGTCTCTCAACCCACCGGGAAGTGCCTCGGCCTCTGACCGCTGAATGTCCAGGAGTTTTGACGACTCGGTAACCCGCTGCATGATCTCCTCACGGGTCTCGTCGATGATCTCGGACTGGAGGTCCTGTGCCACTTCTCGGCGAAGACTGGAGTTGATAATGTCGCCGACTCTGGCCTCTGCGTTCGCCTCTGTACGAAGGGCCTGGAAGAACTTCAACGGGTCGGTGATGCGATAGCGCGCATACGCATCAATCACCAACGTACGT
>CAUZRH010000168.1:0-4641 GCA_963582115.1 Dehalococcoidia bacterium | reverse complement strand
TTTTCTCAGTCAGATGTGCTGTCGATACACGTCCCCCTCACCGACCTGAGCCGCGGTTGGGTAACGGAGCGTGAGTTTGGGCTGATGAAGCCTTCCTCTTACCTGGTGAACACATCCCGAGGGCCGATAGTCGACGAGCCCGCACTTCTGGCCGCTCTCAAGAACGATGAAATCGCTGGAGCCGCGCTGGACGTCTACGACATAGAACCGTTGCCGGTCGACCACCCGCTGTTAGAGCTGGACAACGTCCTGCTTGCCCCGCACCTGGGCTACTCCACTGGAGATACGATTCGCCACTTTATGGCGGCATCACTTGAGAACGTTGACGCGTGGCTCAAAGGATCTCCAATCAACATCTTCAACCCGTAGGAGTAATTGGCACAGACGCGTAAACGGGCGGTCCTTGTTGGCCGCCCGTTTGCGCGTTCGAGATCGCCAGGATACGAAATCTGGGTCGGATCTACCCGCCCTTAACTTCGCTGGAGAAATCTACATCCTTGTGGGCGCCATCGCAGAAGGGCTTATTGCTGGACTGCCCGCACCGGCAGAGCGCAACGGCTGTGCCGGTCCACGAGAACTTCTTGCCCAGTGGATCTACGATCTCGACGTCGCCCGAGACTACGTAAGGACCGTTGTCGTTGATCTTGATGGTTACGTCGGCCATATCGACCCCCTTGAATTGTTCAGTTCATAGATAAGGCGGAGCCGGTCCGCCTCAGGTAAAGGTATCGTACGCACGTTAACCCGTTACTCACAGGGTTTGACGGGTTCAAGTTGATACCGGCGCGTCCGCTTCGATTTAGCGTTCGGGCTAATTTGCGATAAAACACTATTTCATGGTTGCTAACCCCCAGAAGGTGGGGCCGGACGATACGCGCTTGAAGGCGCATTAGTCACCACTGCCACCAAACGAGGTGCGCCCTAAAATCTCATATACCGTACGGCTACCTGGATTTAGAGGGGGCATAGAGGAAACGGATGTTTCAGCAGAAGACACTTGACCAGCAGAACCCAGAGACACGAATCATTCACGTCGATTGGCTGATGACTCGATGGTCTCGCAACGTTTCACTCCGGTAGGGCGACCCGGCGCTCCCGAACCGTACCGACCGCGGCGCAGTGCTGACCATTTCTGGTTACCGGGACGGCGACGCAGCCGTCTAAATATATGAACCTAGCCTGACGGCAGGGTATCCCTCCGTCGGCTGGTTAGCGGCCAACCGGCGTCTATGACGAACGGTCAGGGCTGGTCCCTGAAGGCCGCGATCTTTTATGCCCCGGATCTCTTGATGAGGGATTCGGGGCTTTTTTGTACCCGAACGTCACTTGGGCATGTAGTCTCTGGCTATCTGCCTGATACTTGAAGCAAGAGCAGATTGGGCCTACTTGCTAGAATGGCCGTCTTGACGATAAACAGGTCTGAGCCAACTCATCTGGTTATGTCTCAGACTGTGTGATGGGACCTCTCCGGAAGCACCTCAAAAACAAAACCAGCAAAACTTCAGGAAGACCAGGAATCGAAAACTTGACCACCACTCGTAATCGCCGGGATCGCGATTCGTCATCGGCCGATACACGGGACCGTTACGAACCTGCTGCCTTCGAACACAAATGGCAGGAGCGGTGGGAGCATGAAGGCATCTACAAGACACCGGACGATGTTCCCGGCAAAGACAACTGGTTCGCTCTTGTCATGTTCCCGTACCCGTCCGGTGAATTACACATCGGCCACTGGTACCAGTACGCTGGTGCTGACTCGCACGCCCGGTTCAAGCGGATGCAAGGCTACAACGTGCTGCATCCCATGGGATTCGACTCGTTCGGCCTTCCTGCCGAGAACGCGGCGATAGCCTCAAATATCCACCCGCGCATCTATACAGACGACAACATCGTGAAGATGCGTAAGCAGTTCCGGATGATGGGCGGTAGTTATGACTGGGATCGTGAGCTGGCGACGCACACCCCGGACTACTACCGCTGGAACCAGTATCTGTTTCTGAAGTTGTTTGAGGCCGGATTGGCCTACGAATCACGCGGTTACGCCAACTGGTGTGATGGTTGTCAGACCACGGTCGCCAACGAGCAGGTGCTGGATGGCGCGTGCGAGCGTTGCAGCACGATAATCGCCCGTCGGGAGATGGACCAGTGGTTCTTCCGGCTTACGGCTTATGCGGATGAACTTCTTGAGATGGACCACATCGACTGGCCCAACAAGATCAAGGTGATGCAGACCAACTGGATCGGCCGCTCACAGGGAGTCGATTTTCAGTTCGATATCTCCGAATACGGTCTCTCAGAAAGCAACCTGACGACCTTTACTACGCGCATCGACACCGTATACGGCGTGACCTTTGTAGTGCTCGCCCCCGAGCATCCGCTGGTAGAGCGACTGACGCAGCCGGAACAGCGTGAAGCGGTCTCTGAGTACATAGAACAGTCGGCTCGTACTACCGAGATAGAGCGTACCTCTACCGAACGCGAAAAGACTGGAGTGCCGATCGGCGCGTACGCAATAAACCCCCTGAACGGGGAGCGTGTTCCGATCCTCATCGGTGACTACGTTCTCGCTACTTACGGAACAGGCGCGGTAATGGGCGTCCCTGCCCACGACCAGCGCGACTTTATATTCGCAAAAAAATACGGCCTTGAGATAAGGGTCGTCGTCGCACCGGATGCATGGGATGGCTCCGAGCTGGAAGAGGCATATCTGGCTCCGGGAACCCAGATCAACTCCGCCGAGTTTGATGGCCTTTCAAGCCGAGACGGCATCGAGAAAATTGCCGATAAGATCGAATCGGACGACATCGGTAACCGCCGGATCACATATCGGGTCCGTGACTGGCAATTCTCTCGGCAACGCTACTGGGGCACGCCGATCCCGATCATCCACTGCAGTGACTGCGGCACGGTGGCTGTACCTGAGAGCGATCTCCCGGTACGTCTGCCGGACGAATCACAGTTCAAGCCAACCGGGCGGTCGCCGCTGGCGGACGACCCTGACTTTATTAACGTTCCATGTCCTGACTGTGGCAAGCCCGCTCGTCGGGAGACGGACACGATGGACACGTTTGTAGATTCGTCCTGGTACCACCTGCGTTTCGCAAGCCCGAACGATGCAGAAGCACCGTTCGATCCGACTGCGGTGAAGTCGTGGCTCCCGGTACACCAGTACATGGGCGGCTCTGAGCACGCGGTAATGCACCTGCTGTACGCCCGTTTCTTCACCAAGGCCCTTAGAGACCTCAACATGGTGGACTTCGGCGAGCCGTACTCAAGACTGTTCAACCAGGGTCTTCTCATTAAAGACCACGTCAAAATTTCGAAACGTTCGAACCCGCTTGCGCCGGATCCGCTGGTTGATCGTTATGGCGCAGACGCGATCCGCTGCTATCTGATGTTCCTGGGTCCCTGGGATCAGGGCGGAGACTGGAGTGACGATGGCCTGGCCGGAATTACACGCTGGTTAAACCGGATCTGGGATCTGTCCATCCGGGACGTCTCTGGATTGACATCATCAAGCGACTCTGACGCTGAACGTGATCTAATCCGCGTTGTTCACAAGACGACGCGCCGGGTCATAGAGGACCTTGAAAGATTCAAGTTCAACACCACCATCGCAGCTCTCATGGAACTTGTTGGTGAGATGAACACTCAGTGGGAGAGTGGCGCCGTTTCGATGGAGGTCTGGTCGGACACGGTAGACCGCATGCTCTTGCTTACGGCCCCGCTCGCTCCCCACATTGCGGAAGAACTGTGGGAACGCACCGGACACTCATTCAGCATCCACACAGAATCATTGCCCGGATGGGACGATGAACTTGCGGCTGACGAAGTGATTACGGTGGTCGTTCAGATCAACGGCAAGGTGCGGGATCGATTAGAACTCTCGGCCGATGTCACGGAAGAGCAGGCGTTTGAGGCGGCGTTCGCTTCTGAACGGGTGAAGTCGTACACGGACGATGTAGAGATCGTCCGTCGTATCTATGTTCCGGGGAGACTTGTGAACATCGTCGTTCGGTAGGGCGTCGGTAGGACACCAACGAAATACGTGTAGGACAGAGAAAATATTGATGGCGGATCATTCATTTAAATCGGTGTCCAGATGACCCGGCATGTATTGCCGTGGGTGATCCTGACTGTTGTTGGCATCGTTCTAGCAGCGATCCAACTTGGCGATGGCTTAATCATTCAACGGCCAGAAGCACGCCTGACGCTGTTCCTGGGCGGAGCGGTGATAGCGATGGCGGGGCTTTTGAAGGCGATCGCAGTCGCCACGGACCCTGAACTTCATGGCAAGGACTCACCTAAGCCCTGAGGCCGGATTCGTAGATACTTTTGGTGAATGTCATCCTGATCATTCCACGCCGTCCTGGACCATGACGTGAGCCTGGAGGACGTGGTTCGGGCGCGGCGTGTCACTGCTCCATCTGGGACGGTCCTCTGGCGGCTACCGGACACACGCGAGCTAGCAGTGCTGTGGCAGGTGACGGACTATCGGAGCTGAGAGGCTAAAAAATGCCACCTGCCGTATGGGTTTAGCCAATCAGGCGTAACTCAAATCAGGGCGTTATCTACGCCTGAAGTACGGAGAGCAGAAGGCGTTCTCACAGTGAGCTACCTTCAGGTCCTCGTTGGTGCGGT
>CAUZRH010000167.1:0-4653 GCA_963582115.1 Dehalococcoidia bacterium | reverse complement strand
CAGACGCCGCCCTCCAGTCCCTTTATCACCCGGACCGGGTAACTGGACCGATGCGACGACGGGCGAGCGGCCAGCCCCTTATCCCCATTTCCTGGGATGAGGCGAACGGTCTTCTCTCGGAGTGGATGACTGACGCAGACGGCAGTCTTGCCATCGTCACCAGCCCGATCAGAGGCGCCGACGCCAAGATCGCAGGCGACGTGGCATCGGCCTTTAACGGTCGTCTTATGTTCTTCGACCCGCTTGAGCAGGGTGTTCTTCACCTGGCAATCAAGACTGTATTCAATCAGGACCGTGTTCCCGAGTTTGATATCGCCGAGGCACACACAGTGCTGTCCTTCGGCGCTGACTGGCTGGGAACGTGGCTGTCGCCGGTGCGCTTCAGCACCAAGTACGGCGACTTCCGTGGCGGATCTCACCGCGGCTTTATGATGCACGCCGAGTCGCGCATGTCGATGACCGCAGCAGCGGCCGACAAGTGGCTCACGGTCAACCCCGGATACGAGGGTGATCTGGCGATCAGCATCGCAAGCGTCATCGTCAAAGAGGAGTTGGTAGACGCCGCCAATGTTGCGGCCTACACCGCCAACATCCCTGAGGGTGAGCTGGAGAAGTGGGCCCCAGAGCTTGTCGCCGACAAGGTCGGAGTGTCCGCAGACCGCATCATCGAAGCAGCACACAAGTTCGCAAGTGAAGGCCCCAGCATCGCATTCGGCGGTGGTTCGGCCGGCGCACAGACGAACGGCGTGTTCAACCTCACCGCGGTTTACGCTCTGAACATCCTCGCCGGGACCATCGGTAAAAAGGGTGGAGTTCAGTTCAATCCCTCCGGTGCACAGGGTCTGCCAGACTCCGCAACAGGGGCTTCATTGGGAGACTGGGAGAATGAGATCTCCCACTGGCGCGCAGGCAACGTCAAAACCGTGATCACACGGGGCGTGGACCTGGTCCACGGCCTGCCACGATCGGTAAACGTAGGCGATGCGCTGGACAACGTAGAGAACGTTGTCGCATTCACTGGCCTTCTGGATGAAAGTTCAAAACACGCCAATCTTGTCCTCCCTGAGAACTCATATCTTGAGAACTGGGGATTGGACGTGCCGGAACCGGCGCCCGGGTACGAAGTTGTTGGATTCCGACAACCCGTTGTCAACGCACCGCTTGATGGCGAGACTCGTGCACGGCTCTACGACAGTCGTAACTTCCTGGACGCACTTATCGAGGCAGCTGGTTCACGGGTTTCCGTTAATAGCGTCAGAGAGTTCGTTGAGGACACGGTAGGAGATCTCTTCTCCGCCGGACGTGGTTCTGTAACCGCCGGCAGCGAAAGCCTGTTCATGAACGGCGTACTGCAGCGTGGCGGCTGGTGGGACGTGAACGCTAAAGCGGCTACCAACGCCCCGTCCAGCATCCCATCCCCTATCGCCAAAGCAGCGGGACCGGGTATGTCAGACATAGAAGACCGGGTTGAGGGTCACGTCTTCACAGTCGTACCATTCGCCCACCAGACCATCCTCGATGGCCGGAACGCCGCTACGCCATGGGCACAGGCGACCCCGGACCCGATCACTACCCTGGCATGGGCATCTTGGGCGGAGATCAACTTCGATAAAGCCAAAGAGATGGGTATTGACGAAGGCCAGTGGATCAAGGTCCGCACTACCATCGGCGAAATCACCCTCCAAGCCTACCCACACCCGGGTATCTCTCCCAACGTTATCGCCATCCCGATAGGCCAGGGCCACGGTGAGGGAATCGGTGGTCGCTACGCAGAAGACCGTGGCGAGAATATTCTGAACATTCTCGTCGACAAAAAAGAGTCCGAGACCGGAGCTCTTGCATGGGCCGCTACGCGGGCCGTCGTAAGTAAGTCCGGTGGCAAAAAGGAGTTCCCGAAGTTCGAGGGAGATGCGAGAGACATTATTCGCCCAGCCGAACACGGGGTTCCGATTCTGATCGTCGAGCCGGGCCAGACTGCCCAAGAAGCTCAGGAACACAATCACGAGCTACACCTTCGATTCATCTCGAACGACGAGTAGCTGAGGTTTCGTAAGATAAATGGTTAGCGCTGCAGAGAGGGTCTCAAGCCACAAATGGGGCATGGTCGTCGACGTCGACCGATGCACCGGATGTCAGTCGTGCGTAATGGCATGCCAGGCTGAGAACAATATTCCCCTCTCCACGGAAGACATATACAGGCAGAAGCGCACCTTCGCCTGGATTCGGATTGAACGCTACTGGTATGGCGAGTTTCCGGATGTGAAGGCGCGGTTCATCCCGATCATGTGCCAGCACTGCGAGAATGCGCCGTGCGAGCCCGTGTGCCCGGTGTTTGCGACCTATCACAACACCGAGGGAATGAACGTCCAGATCTACAACCGCTGTGTCGGAACCCGATACTGCGGGAACGGTTGCCCTTACAACGTCCGATTCTTCAACTACTGGGAGCCGGTCTGGCCGAGCACTCTCAGGAACCAGTTGAACCCGGACGTCACGATCCGGAGCCGTGGAATCATGGAGAAGTGCAGCTTCTGTGTGCAGCGCATTCGCCGTGGCGTACGTGAAGCTGCGGCTGATGGTCGTGAACTCCAGGACGGCGACATCGGAACGGCTTGCACGGATGCTTGCCCGACCAATGCCCTTGTCTTTGGTGACTACGACGACCCTAACAGCCGTGTATCGATCATGAAAAAAGATGACCGCAAATACACGCTCCTTGATGCGTTGAACACCGACCCCAACGTCGTATACTTGGCACAGGTCGACGCTACTGGAGGAGCCGCCGGTGGCCACTAGTAGCCTAATAACGGACGCCCCGGACAATCGGCCGTCCAACGCAGAATCTACAGCCACTCTTGCTGGTGAAGGTAGAACGGCTATAAGCAGTGGATTAAAGCTGTTCATGTGGATTCTGGCTGTCGGGTCACTGCTCGGCATCGTGGGAATCGTATTTCGTTTCATCAACGACGACGGCAGGCAAGACTGGGGCTACTACGCCGCAACGCTGGGATGGATGATTACGGTGTTCGGCGGAGCGCCGATGGTCGCTATCGCACCCGCGCTTACCAAGGCCAACTGGGCACGCCCGGTGGCACGCATCGCGTCACTGGCGGCGGTCGCTACATCGGTCTCGGCCTTGCTGCTGATCCCGCTGGTATTCAAACTTCCGCCATTGACCGAGTTCTCTGAAGTTCTTGGCGATGATGTACGTCGCCGCTCAATCTGGTTTGATTCTCCTGCTTACGCTCCGCATTTCTGGAACGTTCTTTCGCTCATGACCCTGGCGCTTGTCGGGATCGCGATGGCTTATGTGATGGCCATTCCAGACTTTGCAGCCATCCGTGATCACGGAACAGGCTGGAAGCAGCGTTGGGGCAAGAAGCTTGCTCGCGGGTTCCACGGTCGACAGCAACAGTGGGAATGGCTGGCGATGCGTATCGGTATCACCGGTGCGCTTTACTTTGCCATCCTCCTGTTCGTGAACTTCCTGTTCAGCATCGACTTCGCTGTATCACTTGTTCCCGGGTGGAAGGACTCGCTCTTCCCCTTCTATCACACGCTTACTTCGTTCCAGGGCGGTATCGCATTTGCGATCATCGGCATCTGGGCAGCTCGCCGCTGGGGTGGAATGAGCAAGTTCATGGGGCAAGAGCAGATGTGGTCGCTCGGCAAACTGCTGCTTGCGACGACACTGCTGTGGTTCTACTTCTTCTACTCCAGTTACATCGTGTTCTGGTACGGAAGATCAGAGGCGGACTCGGCGACTATCAAACTGCTGGTCTCTGGTCCATACATCTACGTTTTCTGGATCGTCTTCATGCTGGCCTTCATTGCTCCGTGGTGGGTGATGATCTGGAACAAGGTCAGGGACAGCTTGTGGGGTCCCCCCATCGCAGCCGTACTGGTCCTTGTCGGTTTGTTCTTGGACCGCATCAGGATCTACGTAGCATCCTGGAGCGCGGTCCCGGACGATCTTGCTCTTGCGACTACACCGGTTATCGAAAAAATGCCCAACACCATATGGCCAGACATGTTTGATATTTTCATCATGGTCGGTCTCCCGGCGCTGGGCCTGCTGTCAATCCTCCTGGTGACCCGGTTGGTTCCGGTGGCATCGCTCTGGGAGATACAACAGTCACGCCTGATTTCCAAACCAATACGGTTCCTGAGGGGCCACGCACTGCTGGTGGGTAAACCCGACTAATGCAACAGCGACGGATACTCGACGAACTAGCTATAAACCACGAACTTCTTCGTGGGAACCTGGCTACGCCCAAGTGGTGGTTGCCGACAGTCTTAGGGCTGCTCGTGGTGGTGCTATTCGGCTTCACGCTGATGGGAATCATGTTCAACCGAGGCCTTGGTGTCACCGGGCTGAACAGGCCCGTCTACTGGGGTCTATTCATCACCACCTTTGTGTTCTGGGTTGGCATTAGCCACGCCGGAATCATGATCTCGGCAATTCTCCGTCTCACACAAGCGGAGTGGCGTCGACCTGTTACCCGTGCGGCGGAACTCCTTACGGTGTTCTCACTGCTGACGGCGTTGTTCTTCCCGCTGATCCACGCAGGACGGCCGTGGAGAATTTTCTACTGGATTACACCGTACGACTTTGCACGAGGGATATTCCCGAACGCCCGCTCGCCGCTGGTG
>CAUZRH010000166.1:0-4665 GCA_963582115.1 Dehalococcoidia bacterium | reverse complement strand
AGGTTTGTTGTGCCGGGTGAGCCGGTCGGAATCGCATCGTCCGTATGGTCCGGGCATAACGATCAACAACGGAAGACCGACTGGTTCGAGGTGTCGGACTGCTCGCCACCGGTATAGACCGGTAGTTGGAACAAATTGACACCGCAACTTGGTGTCCAAATCAGGTGATGCTACGCTCGTGACCTGACACCCGGCGCGTTTCGGCTATTTCCGGATTAAATCGGGCCATTAAATTGCCCCGTCACCGGCACAGGAGGCCATCCGTGGTTGCAGAGCGGAAAATCTTTCACGTCGATATCGACGCCTTCTTCGCCGCCGCCGAGCGTTCAGTTAACCCTGACCTGATAGGAACGCTACTCGTCATCGGCGGCAGCGGTGGCCGTGGCGTTGTTGCATGCGCGTCCTACGAGGTGAGGCCGTATGGCGTCAGATCAGCTATGCCGATGTCGCGTGCTCTAAGGCTCTGCCCGGACGCGCTTGTGATGAGCAGTAGCCACGGCCTGTACGGAAAGATATCGAAGTCGTTCATGGCGATTCTTCGTGACTACACTCCGGACGTTCAAGTGATGAGTGTCGATGAGGCGTACATGGACATGACCGGCACCGAAAGGCTCTACGGGCCTCCGGAACAGGCCGCAATGCAGATCAAGAAGCGTGTGGAAGATGAACTGAAACTGACGGCGTCGATAGGGATTGCTCCTTCTCGATTAGTAGCGAAAATAGCGTCAGATGAGCGAAAGCCTGACGGCATGTTCACTGTCACGTCCGGGGATGAGGCCGCATATCTTGCGCCGATGGCGGTACGGAAATTGCCCGGTATTGGGCCGAAAGCCGCTGAAAAACTGGGCAGGTTGGGCATTCAAACGCTGGGCCAACTGGCCGAATTTCCTGAAGGTCCGTTACGCAGAGAGATAGGTAACCAGTCTGCGAGATTAATAGAACGTGCGAAGGGGATTGACCATTCAAAGCTAGTGTCGGAGAGCAAATCCAAGTCGATCTCTGCCGAGACGACATTTCACGAAGATTCAACCGATAGGGAGTTCCTGAACAGGACAATTGCCGATCTGGCGGGGGGGGTTGGCCGCCGGCTCCGCCGCTCTGGTAATCACGCCCGCAGCGTGAGCCTGAAACTGCGATACAACGATTTCGCGACCCTGACCCGACACAACACGCCGCACGTATCGTTTGATGGCGATGCCCGGATTGTGGAGATCGCCACGGCGTTGCTGGATGCCACCCTGAAACAACGGAATGCCCCGGTCCGGTTGATTGGCGTAGGGGTCGAGAACCTGACGGAACCGGCGGCTCAGCTATCGCTACTGGATTCAATCGTCTCAGATGATTCCGCTCTATCATCGACACTGGACCAGATCCGAGATAGATTTGGTGATGATTCAGTGAGCCGTGGCTCCGGATGACCTCGATCTGAGGCGGATTCAACAATATTGGCGGATCCGATGATGTGCGCGACCGACAGAGCCTGATAAAATTGGCTTGTCGGTGGCGATTCGTTCAACGGTAGGACAGCGGACTCTGAATCCGTCAATCCAGGTTCGAATCCTGGATCGCCAGCCACAAGGCCCCTTCGTCTAGCGGCCAAGGACACCGCCCTCTCAAGGCGGAGATCACGGGTTCGAATCCCGTAGGGGCTACCAGAAATTATTGAGCCCCCCGCTTTGGCGGGGGGCTCTTTTCGTTTCGCATACATCTGACCGACTCCTGAGAAAACTGCAGCCTGCGCGTTGATTAAAAGCCCGCGGAAAGTCTTCAGACGGATCTTCCATTTGAGAATATGTCGCACCGCATGTTCGACGTGATTGAACGCCTAGATCGTCCTGAGGATTACCCGGGAACCGGCGCGGGGTTGGCGATCGTTCGGCGGATCATCGAGAGGCATGGCGGCCGAATCTGGGCGGAGTCTGAAGTCGATAAAGGCGCTACGTTCTTTTTCACGCTAGCGACCGCACATGCGTAGTCACGGTTTAGGTCCAGGCTAAACAAGGCCAAGCCGGTCAGCTCACAGGTAGCGTCGCTGACCACCGATCCGCCTCTCTGTCTGAGAACCACGGGTCAAAATACCGCGGTACGGTTGGCGTAGGCACATCTTTCTGATGGCAGATAGAGAACGGTTGGGGTTGAGCCTGTCTATCGAAACCAGGCCTCGGCTACACATCGCTCCAATGAAGTTCACCAGACCAAAAGAGATGATGATAACCACCACACCTGCGACGGCATCGAGCAGGTAGTGATTTCCGGTGACGATGATGGTGAATAGCATCATCGTCGGGTAAACGAACCCTAAGATCCGGAGTATTCGGTTTCCGGACCGGAAGAATATCGTGCCGAACAGCACGCTCCAGCCAAAGTGCAGACTGGGCATAGCGGCAAACGCGTTGTAGAAGCTAGCGCCTTCTGGGCCTGAGTAGATAGACGGTCCGAACATCGCCATCGTGTCCACAAAATCTCTTGTGAGCATACGTGGCGGCGCAAGTGGGAATATTGCGAACGCAATCAACGCAATTATGAATGAGATAAGCACCACATTGCGGTAGTGACGGTAACGGCGTCGGGACTTCAAATACAGGAAGACTGAGGCCGTCAGGATTATCGGATAGAAGGTGAGGATGTAGGCCCAGTTGAAGAAGACCACGAGCAAATGTGAGGTATCCATCGCCCATTTCTGAAGGGCGGGCTCCCAGAAGAGGCCAAGGTCTTTTTCAAGGTTCACCACCTTCTCCGCGTGGATGAACGCAACGCCCTGAATATCCGCAGCAATCAACTGCCGGATGAGCATGTAAAGAAGGTAAGCACCACCCACCAGAGCGAACTCTCTGATGTGGGAAGAGTTTTTCCATGACGCCAGTCGACCACCTGTGCCGGTGGGTCTGGTGTCATCAATTGATCTGTTCAGTACGCCCATATAGGAGCCCGCGGGAGCCAAGTACCCATCAGCGTCCGAGAATCTGCTACGGGACGCGATCGACGGAAGTTTACCACTTTCCAATCCTTCACCACGTATGGGTTCTTCTTTAAATTGCATGAAGACCGTTTTCCCTCGTGCACGTGAAGTGCATGCGTCCTCTTATTAGGTGCACATGAGGGAATCCGGGTGCAATTGGCTCCTCGATCGAGACATAACCCGGTCGAGAGGTCAGTAATTCAGCAGGAAAATATGTCCATCTGGCCACGCGCTCTTCACATAAACGGCGTACCAGACGGCTCGGTCCCAGATTCATGTTCACGCGTTTTACATATCCCGACGTCTGCCCATGACCCGTATGGGTCGCGGGTATGAGCCTAATGGCGCATCGGGGTCAGCCATTAGGGACGGTTCCAACTGGTGCCCCGGATTCACTATGTGGGTACACACCCAGAAGGGTTGAGTGAAACCACATAAGGTGCGTCTCACTCTGATCTCGATGGGTGGATTCGGCGGATAGCCGAGGCCTCTTCAATCAGTACGGGGTAACTCAGAGTGAATATTAAAATCTCATCGGTGAGCCACAGAAAAGCTCTGGTCCTTACTCTCATCGGCATCGGCATCGGCATCGGCATCGTCGGCGTCTAGTAATTTCTGTCGTATCGTTCGCCGCAACGTCTGACACAGCAACCCTTCTTGCACCCCGGCGCTCAACTCGGCGACTTCTGTAACTGCGGGTAACCACTTCATCGGCAACCTGAAGGGTCTTACGACGTCAGCCTCGGCGTTTGTTGAGTTGATTACCACCAACCCGAACGAGTTGGTCAAGAACTACACGTACTTGACCGGACCGTCGGTGTGCACGTCCTGTGTGAAGCCACAGTGGGCGCCTGCTCGTCACAACCGTTCAAGAACTCTGGCGTCGTATCCGGCAGTTTCGACTCTGCGCTGGATGCTACGGGCGGCGACATCAATACCACCGCCGACATCCTGACGCTCCAGAACGCTCCTCAGCAGTTCAACCTTGAAGGCGGACATGTGTACGCACTTACGGTCGAAGGCGGCGCATTGTTCACGATTGACACCAGCGGTAGCACTCCTGGATCAGGTCACTCACTGTCGCCGCAGGACCAGGTTGGTATCACCGCCCGATAGCCGGTTCGCCCTTGAGGGTCACACGGCATAATCTCTCGGATCTGGTGGTCGGCGACAACTGAATATAAACGCCCGGTGGTTGCACAAGTTGCGACCACCGGGCGTTACTTTTTGTACGGACTTTCCTGCCTGAAATCAAGAACATCGCCCGCCCGGATTCTTGCTACAGGTTTAGCGTATGAGCCGCCTGCGTACGTTGCGCGGTTAGGCTTGTAACAATGTGTCGCTCTTCCGACCATCAATTCGCCATTGTGCGATGCTCTACACACACCTATGACGATGCAAGCAGGACATGGCGGCGGCCGTAGCGGTTTCAATCGCGTTCCTTCGGATCCGCCTGAACGCCCGGTAAAGCGTGACACGCTGTGGCGCACCTTTGCCCTGTATCGGCCCTATAGACGCCGTCTGTCAGGGGTAATCGCGTCCGTCCTGATCAACGCAGGAATGGGGATCATCCCGCCGCTTCTCGTCGCCACGCTCATCGACGAAGCGATACCGAACGGCGATACGGACCAACTATTCACAATCGCCGGGATCATGATCGCCGTGACCGTTGTTTCTGGCGGCTTCAGCCTGCTGCAGGCGCACCT
>CAUZRH010000165.1:0-4678 GCA_963582115.1 Dehalococcoidia bacterium | reverse complement strand
TCAACGGCAGCGGCCATCAATCGGAGCCAGCAGACACGGTCGCCGTTCCTCTGCTCGGGACAATCGCAGCCGGAGTGCCGTTCCCGCTCCCCACGGCCGACGCACAGGGTGCCGAAACCATTGATCTTCCTCAGTCGATCACGGGATCGGGCGAGAATTTGTACGCACTACGAGTCAAGGGTGAATCGATGATCGACGCCTTGATCGCAGACGGTGATCTGGTGGTGATGGAACAGACGAGCCGCGTCGAGAACGGGCAAACTGCGGCGGTACGGCTCAGGCTTGAGGATGAGACCACACTGAAGCGCTTCTATCGTGAAGGCGATATGGTCCGTCTGCAGCCAGAGAACAGCCAGATGGACCCGATTATGTGCGACGCATCTAACGTCGAGGTACTCAGTCGTCTCGTGGCCGTCTGGAGATTTATCGGGTAAATCTCACCCTGGGGCCAAGAACCACGCCCGCGACCGGCGTATACTTGGCCATGCACGGATATAGACAGGGACGATCACCTTATGATCGTCCCTGTCTGCCCTAACCCGCTTTTTTCTGGAGTAACGCAAGATGCCGAGCATCGGCCCGCTCGAACTAGTCATCGTCCTAGTGATCATTGTGGTCGTATTCGGGATCGGCAAACTTCCTGAGGTCGGTGGCGGTCTCGGGAAGGGAATCCGAGAGTTCCGAAGGTCGTTGACCGGTAAAGACGATGACGATGATGACGCGAAAGGCGACAGCGGCAGCGTCTAAACCGCTTGCATTCTGCTTTGATTTAATGACAAGACCCGCCTTAACGGCGGGTCTTTTTTTGTTCTCATTGTTCCGGCTAACAACCGGTTTAATCCGTGTCTTCTAGCTTTCAGATTCGTCCTTTTCGTTCTCTTTATGCTTACCACGCACACCGATCCGAGCAAGCCAGTAACCGAGTTCATATAGGACGATAATCGGGCCCGCCACGAACGACTGGTTAACGGGGTCGAAGGTCGGCGTAATCATTGCACCCGCCACAAAGGCAACAACAACGACCCACTTGCGTTTAGATGCCAACCATCGTGGCGAGACGATGCCGATCTTGGCCATGAAAAAGATAACGATCGGCAACTCGAAAATTGCCCCAAGCCAGAACAATAGCTTCGTAACAAGGTCGACGTACGAGCCAATCCGTATCAACGGCGTCGCAACGTCTCCGCCAAAGTTCAGGAGGAAATTGATCGCCGGCGGCAGCAATAAGTAGTAGCCAAACGCCACACCCATTGCAAACGATATGACGCTGGCCGGGAGAAGAATCCACACCCATTTTCGTTCGTGAGGCTTTAGACCCGGCGACGCGAATCGAGCGACCTGGAACAGTAAGAACGGCAGAGTGGTCGCCATGCCAACAAAAACGGCTACCTTGACCGCCGTGCCCCAGAACTCCGTGAGGTCCGTAAAGATCGCCTGGCCACCGGTGAACTTGTTCAGGTCCTCCGCCGGTTCGAGCAGCCAACGAAGGATGTGCCTATGGAAAGCCAACGCAACGGCCGTCGTCACGAAGAAGAACAACACCGTGTGTATCAACCGTCGCTTTAGTTCAGAAAAGTGCGTTGAAAACGGCGTCCGGGGATCGTTCATGCCGATTCCCGCCCCTGTGAATCAGTGGAGTCAGGTAAATCGGCGTCTGGCGCGTCTGTCCCATCTGACGATGCCGGTCCGGCAGACTCAATCGGTCCGCCGGGATCACCGAAATCGGCCATATTCCGGGCACCCCCACGCGGTCGACTTACGGCACCTGAGGGAGCCTCATCAGGCGATGGCGACGTAACGGGCGCAGAAGCGTCGCTCCCGCCGCCAGAGCTACCGGACGAACTCGCCGGCTTCTCATCTTCGTCGTCAAACTCGGTCATCACCATCTTGGTGAACTTGTCCCGCTCCTCCTTCAGCTCACGAATCAACTTACCGGCACTTCTACTCGTCTCGATCATCTTCTTAGGACCAAGCACAAAGAATGCCAGTCCGACGATCACGATCAGCTCTAGACCACCAATACCCAAAAAGTTCATGCCTGAGCCGTCACAGTGTTCATCGCTCCTGCACAGTCGAGACACTCGATATCCAGTGGCCACCCGGCAAGCTCAAACAACTCACCCATCAAACACACCGGCAGTCCAACTACGTTCAGATAGCAGCCCTTCACCAACTCCGCCGGGTTAAATGGTCGATCCTGGATTCCGTAACTTCCAGCCTTGTCCAGCGGTAACCCGGAACCCACGTACTCAGCGATTTCGCTGTCGCTCAGATCACGGATCTTCACATCGGTCGATGACCAGCCGGACCAACTGCCGGCCGGGCTGTCCAACGCCACCGCCGTGACTACGCGATGAGGTCGATTCCGTAATCGCGTGAGCGTCGCCACTGCCTCACTTGGAGAAGCCGGCTTGCCAAGCACGTCCCCGTCTATCACCACGATCGTGTCCGCGCCAATCGTCAAAGCGTCTGGATACTCTTTCGAAACCGACGCCGCCTTGTCACCCGCCAGTCGAAGCCCCCAGGCCTCCGGTGTGATGTCACCGGGCAATCGATGTTCCGCCATATTCGAGGGTCGAACATCCGCGTTCACGCCCACCGAAGCCAGTATCTCAGTGCGACGAGGTGACCCGGACGCCAACACAATATGCGGCGTGTATTCGGGGTTCCGGACGGGCTGTCCAGATATCCGATTATTCGAAGGCGTCGGGGGCTCAATCATCGTGCTCCGATGATACGCCCAGACAGCTCAACCCGCCGCCAGTACATATAGGGAATACGTGTCTATGGTCTGGAAACTACTCGGTCTCGTAACGTAAAAACGACACGTTTTCGATGTGACGCGTTTGAGGAAACATGTCCACGGGCTGAATCTCTTCAAGCACAAACGGCCCGTCCACCAACGCCGCTAGGTCACGCGCCATCGACTCCACATCACACGAAACAAGGACCACGCGTTCCGGAGCAAGCCGCCCTACAGCTTCGATAACATCCGGGTGGCAACCCTTTCGCGACGGATCGAGGATCACAGCGTCGACATGCGAATCGAACTCGGAGAGCACAACTTCTGAACGACCCAGAACCATCTCCACATTATCCAGCCCCTCGGCATTCCGCTTTCCATCCTCCACAGCAGATGCCGAGTCTTCGATCGCATAAACCTTTTCGGCATATGGGGCGAGAAGGACGGCAAATACTCCCACCCCGGCGTAGGCATCTATCAAGACCTCATTGCCCGACAGCCCCAGCCGGTCACGAACCATCTCCACCATGCGTTCCGCCTGGTGGGTGTTCACCTGGAAGAACGACGACCCGGCGATCCGAAATTCCCGTCCAAGCATCGACTCCCGTAAATGCTGCCCCCCCGACTGGATGCCGAGACTCTCTCCCCCGTCGTCGTGAAGCTGAGGTTGCACAAGTCGGTCCCCGGTTCCGACGCCAATCCGCACCGAGAATTGCGTCATCCCTTTCACCCGTTTTTGAGTGGCCGCAAGGACTTCATTTATAGAGTCGTGCATCAGCAGACAACGCTCTACCGGCACAAGCGAACGCGTGATGGCGTTGACGTACCCAACCTCGCCGTACTTCCGGCCAACGGTGAAACGAGCGTGATTGCGATACCCAAGTTGCTCGGGCGCGGGTAGCGTCGGCAAAACGCTCACATCCTTCACAGACTCTTCAGAGGCCAGCGCAGTAGTGACCATGTCACGCTTGAACTGGAGTTGCCGCTCGTAGTTGACGTGCTGCCACTGACACCCCGTGCAACCCGCAGCATACGGACATTCAGGCTCGACTCGGTCTGGCGACGCATCTGTCACTGCGACCACACGTACACCAAAATGCTCTGGAAATCGCCGCAGCACCTCCACGGTCACCGACTCACCCGGTATCCCGCCCTCAACCAGGATCTGAACCCCCTGGTACTCAGCCCACAGTTCTCCGCGAGCGTTTATTGATCCCAGAGACAACTCGAACGTGTCGCCGCGATCAATGCCAAGCGCGTCAGTAGGCCACGGGCCTTTGAACTTGCGACGGCCCCTGATCCGTTTGCGGGGCTTGTCGTCGGGCTGGTTTTCGTGTTGGGCGCACGTCAAATCGACTCGACCTCTGAGATCGGATGTTCAATCGGAATCGATCACTTGATTCCGTAATCATCTATGCTACCGCCGCTCTGCTCTTGTGCCGACCCCAAGACGACTCTGGACAGACCCCGGGTCGTCGCCGCAAGATGCCTGTCGCCCCGTTTGATATGCTTCTATTCACGAATAACCACTAGAGTTTGCGATCTACCTCTGTGTTGAGGTCTGAGCCAACCGCTCATGCACTCCCAAACACTCAGGGCATACACACAAGGACTGGTAACCGAACTTGGTAGTCGAACCCCGACCCAACACAGCCCCGGCCGCCGCAGACGCTTCAGCGACAACAGGGGCCGCTCCTAAGAAAGTCGTACGCAGGCTTCCCGAGTGGTTTAAGGTCCCGATGCCGGCCGGAGAGAACTACTCCGACCTGAAAAAACGCATGCGGGGCGCAAGCCTCCACACGGTGTGCGAAGAAGCCGCTTGCCCGAACATCGGCGACTGCTGGGATCGGCGCACCGCAAGCTTCATGATCCTTGGCGACACCTGCACACGCGCCTGCTCCTACTGCAACGTGAAGACCGGTCGACCGACCGAGA
>CAUZRH010000164.1:0-4684 GCA_963582115.1 Dehalococcoidia bacterium | reverse complement strand
CTCTTCAAAGCCTCCGATTGGCTGGTGGTCGCTGCCCCCCTACTCCCGGAGACCCGAATGACCGTCGACGCCCGCCGCATCGCTCTCTTACGACCGACCTCTTCCCTGATAGTTATATCTCGTGGCGGCATCACTAACGAAACGGACCTTGCCGACGCACTGGTCGCAGGAAAGCTTGCTGGTGTCGCAGTAGACGCCACCGAACCGGAACCGCTGACCGCCGATAGCCCGCTCTGGACCCATCCGAACGCCCTGGTCTCGTCTCACTCGTCGGCCCTCACTCCGGAGATGTATGAGGGACGCAGGCAGATCGTTGTAGACAATCTCCGCCGTTACCTGAATGGCGAGGAACTCATTCACGAGGCCGACCCGGTTAAGGGTTACTAGATCAGACATAGTTCAAGAAGCAAACACGCGAAAAGGGTTCTTTAAAGACTCCGAGACCGGATAATGTGCGACCCGTAGATAGCGGACGTAAACTTTAGATACACCGGTCTGCAGATAGCGCCTGCAGGCCTAAATCGACTTCTCAGGAGAGGGAATGCTTAAGGGATCTGTGATCGCGTTCGGGATCATGATCGGTGCGATAGCGATCCCCGGGTTTCACTGGGTGACGATCTGGTTCGGGCCGTTTGTCGCCGGCTACTTTGGCGGAGGAATCGCCAGAGCGGACGAGGACAAGATCGTCAAGTTTGGCCTTATGGTCGCCGGCATGATGCTGTTGCCGGTAGCCGCCGCACTCAGCGCTCTTTACATATTCGATGTTGGCGGATTTATACGTTTCTTCCTGTTTGTGATGGCGATCGTGATCGTTCCCTACACATGGTTCGGCGTCACCCTTGGTGCGCTGTTCAGCTATCTCTCCCGGAAAAAGGCTGCGGAAAAAACAGCGGCCGAAAAAGCGAACCCTACGTCCTCTTAGGACGATTGCTCTGATCAGCGGGACCGGTGCCAGGACTCGCCTGATCCTAAGCATTTAAGCGGGCGGCTGGGCCTGCAGCACGTGATCCCTGAATGCCCGGACGATTCGGGGCAAAGGGCGGCCCTGCTCATGGACCATGTACAGGCTGCGATTAAAGCGCGCCTCAGCAATTCTGACCCCCACGACACGGGTCGCGTCGTGACGTTCCAGTGCACGGGCCGTCACGAAACCAATGCCCAATCCGGCATCGACCGCTGAAACAATTGCCTGTGTACTCCCAAGCACCATTGACGCGTCGTAACTCGGTATCTCAAGTCCGAGACGTTTCAACTCGTCTTGAACCGTGAGCCAGGTCCCGGAGCCGCCCTCGCGCTCGATGATGCGCATCCCGGCGAGGTCATTAAGTGCAACCTCACTCTGCTTCGCGAATACGTGGTCGGCGGGAACTGCAAGCACCACTTCATCCATAGCCACGGGAACACATGTGAGTCTCCGGTGGTCAGTGGGGCGTCCAACAAATCCGATGTCCCAGCGTCGTTCAAGCATTTCATCAAGTACGACCGTCGTGTCGGCAACGAAAACCTCTGTCATCACGGAGATGTGTTTCTGCGTGAACAGTGTCGCAAGTTCCGGAACCAGATACTCGCCGGGAGTCGTACTCGCGATGATCCTTAATCGTCCTTCCAGTGGAGTATTCGGATCCTGAATCGCAGAAACCAGGTCGCCGTAACCCGCAAGAGTTTTTTTTGCGTACGCCAGAAATCGTTGTCCCTCGTGTGTAGCTTTTACACCCGTTGGAAGACGTTCAAGTAGCGCTACTTCCAACTCCGTCTCAAGACGTTGAATCTGCCGGGTCACGCCGGGCTGCGTAATGCCCGTCCGTCGGGCGGCAGAGGTCAAACTTCCGGTCTCAATCACGGCCATAAATGTCATGAGTTGCGTAATGTTCATGGCCACATAATAAACGGTTATGTCTAATTGGGTGACCGCACATTAATGAGCGGATGTCTTTATTGTGACTACCGGTTTTTACTCCTGTATTTTGGGAAGATTTTACGTCGTCGGTAATCTGGGGTCACCTGATCCCTTATCGTATTCCAGCTATTGATTCGTTCGAGGCATCCTATGCAGCGGGGATGGTATAACCCAGGCAGATTAGGAGCCGTGAGACCTTGGTGGTTCAGCATTGCGGAGAATCATCAGGCGAGAATGCCCCCCGGTGCTAAACATGTAGAAATTACGAATAAAACAATTGACATCAATAATTGAGTAGGGATAATTATTGATGCCGTCACAAATTGGTGACGGTGATAATTGTCTTAATTGACGGAGCTAATGAATGCGAATCGAAGAAGCAGATCTGAATACGCTGAAGACAGCCCAACGCCGCGGACGAGTTCGCTCGCCTGAGACGCAGGAGCTTGTCGAGGCTATTGATTCGCTGGTTCCGGGCGCTGCGATGTCGGTCGTGATCGAAGCTGGGGAGACACCGCAGAAGATTCGGGCCCGAGTGATGTACGCAGGAAAGGCATCTGGAAAGAAACTCCAGGCTGCGATTTCCGGCAACAAGGTGTTGTTCGCTCTCAAAGAAGAGAAGCGACGCCCGGGCCGACCTCGCAAGAACCCTGCCTGATCTTTGACCACCTGAAATATCAGGTAATGAAAAGGGGAGCGCATTGCGCTCCCCTTTTTTAATGCCCGGGCTGTTGTTGGGCTTCTCGTTCAGCCTGTTCTTTAGCCCGTTTAATTCCCCACTCACGCCTGAAAATGAGCCCGTTAATCGCCTCGTCTACTGCCATTCGACCAATCGGTCCGGTTGCGTACATGGCACCGTATACGGCTCCACCCCGGCCGAGGAGAAACTCCATCGGTTGTATGTAGTGACCGTGGTGGTCATCCCCGAACCAGGGATCGAATCCGGCAACCATCTCATCCGTAACGCCGTACGCAATCGGCATGGTGAGACCGTATTCCTCGGCCATCTTGATGGTCGATTCCTTATCGTCAGACGTGGCCGCAAGCACCGTCGCTTCGAGTGATGCGAGCTCGCCCTTCTTCGCTTCGTAGCTGGCCAACTGCCGGCGGCAGTACGGTCACCAATTACCGCGATAGAAGAGAAGCCCCAGATACCTTGAGGGCCATTCCTCGGGAAGTGTGATAGTCCTTCCGTCAATTAGATTGAACGTAATCGACGGTATTTTGTCGCCCTGTATTAACTTGGTCATTGGGTAGGCCTTTCCTGATCGCCCATGATTTTTAAAGAGATGTTTAAAGAGTCGGCTTGGATCGGACGTACTGCTCCGGCCACGCCACATCGTCACCCAGTTCAATGGCGGCATGCAGCGGCCAGTACGGGTTCCGCAGTAGCTCACGTGCCAGGAAGATAACGTCTGCCTTGCCGGATGTCAGAACCTCTTCCGCCTGTTCCGCTTCAGTGATCAGCCCAACCGCGCCGGTTGGAACGTCTGCACCGGACCGCACGGCGTCTGCGAACGGCACCTGGTATCCGGGCCTGAGTTCCATCTTCTGGTGAGGCGAGACCCCGCCGGAAGAGCAGTCGACAAGATCGACCCCGTGCTCTTTGAGCAACTTTGAGAACTTAACAGCATCCCCAACATTCCATCCGCTACCTTCAACCCAGTCCGTCGTTGAAATGCGCACCATGAGCGGAAGATTCTCTGGCCATACCTCGCGGACCGCGTCCACGATTCTGAGGGGGAAGCGCGCCCGGTTTTCTGCGTTCCCGCCGTACAAGTCTTCCCGGTGGTTTGAAATTGGCGACAGGAACGTGTGTCCTAGATAGCCGTGTGCGAAATGCAGCTCGACGACTTTGAACCCCGCCTCCAGACTGCGTTTTGCCGCAGCGCGCCAGTCGTCTACCAGAGCATCGATATCCGACTCGCTTAGCTCGTCCGGCGTCGCCCATCCATCGTCATACGGTACGGCTGATGCGCCGACCGGTTGCCAGCCTCCATCTTTGTCGTCAACAAAGCCGCTGCCGCGCCAGGGTGCATCGCGTGAAGCCTTACGACCGGCGTGGGCCAGTTGAATGCACGGCACGGAGCCGTTTTCGATGATGAAACTTGTTATCGGCTTCCAAGCCTCGACATGTTCGTTGTTCCAGATACCGACGTCCCCGGGGCTAATACGTCCTTCCGGGTTTACGGCGGCAGCTTCAGACATAACCATGCCTGATCCTCCGACCGCACGGGACCCGAGGTGAACCAGGTGCCAATCTGTTGGCATTCCGTCTACCGACGAATACTGACACATGGGAGCGACGAAGACCCGATTCGGGAACTCTACGTCTCGTAATTTGTATGACGAAAAGAGCTGACTGATTGTTCTGTCCTTTGTGGGAGGCCGTTCCTGGCCGATATTTTTAAGGCGTGGCTGTGATGGTCGTTCCCGACTTGTTACTCAAGGCAGGTGAAGACCGATTACGGGTACGTGCGGCCAGAATCCTAATCCCGTTTGTCGGGAAACCGGTAATCCTGAGAGCTCATGTTGTCTGGAAGTTCCCCGAACGAGGAAACCAGATCAGAGCGTCATGCCGCGGTCGACCACCTGCACGGTGCCGGTTATGTACTCCATCTCGTCCGATCCCAGGTATACGGCCAGTGCCGCAATCTCTTCGGGATTACCCAGTCGGCGCATCGGCTGGCGTGCGATGAAGTCTTTTCTGGCCTGAACCGGAGCTGGAGAGGCATTGATGCGGTCATCTAGCGATGGCGTTTGGACGGTCGCCGGGGCGATGGCGTT
>CAUZRH010000163.1:0-4708 GCA_963582115.1 Dehalococcoidia bacterium | reverse complement strand
GCGTAAGTCGACTATTTTCCGGGAACGACCGGACGTAAAGCGAGATAAAGAACGTGCCAGAAACAGTATTTGTAAACGCCATTAATGAGGCCCTGCAGGAAGAGATGAAGCGGGACGAGTCGGTCTTCATCATGGGCGAGGACATCAGGCGCTCTATCTATGGAGCGACGATGGGCCTCCTGGAAGAGTTCGGCGAGAAACGTGTGCTGGACACACCGCTCTCGGAGAACGCTTTCTTCGGAGCAGCGGTCGGTGCCGCAGCCGTTGGAATGAGACCCGTGGTTGAGACTCTGACGAGTTTCATGTGGGTTGCAATGGACCAGCTCGTGAGCCAGGCCGCAAAGATGCGGTACATGTTTGGCGGGCAGGTCAGTTTGCCGGTGGTCTACCGGGCCACGATGTATTACGGCGGTGGTTCGGCGGCGCATCACTCGGACCGCTCGTACCCGATGTTTATGAACATGCCGGGACTCAAGATCGTTGCGCCATCGAATCCGGCCGACATGAAGGGTCTGATGAAGACGGCGATCCGCGACAACGACGTGGTGATCATGTTTGAGGACGGGACCTTGTTTGGTAACCGTGGGGAGGTCCCGGCAAACGAGGATCTACCTAACGGCGAGCTGCTGATCCCGTTCGGACAGGCGAACACGCTGCGTGAGGGTAGCGATGTCACCGTGGTCGCTATTGCCGGCTCTGTGCCGCTAGCGGAGGCCGCAGCGGACGAGCTTGCTGCCGACGGGATCTCGGTCGAGGTGATCGATCCTCGAACGCTGGTGCCTTTGGATAAGGCGACAATCCTGGCGTCCGTCGAGAAGACGGGGCGACTGGTGATCGCAGACCCGGCGCACAAGGTGTGCAGTGCGGCGTCTGAGATCGCGTCGATCGTGGCTGAAGAGGGCTTCTGGTCGCTGCAGGCGCCGATAGCCAAGGTGGCCTCGGAGCAGGTGCACATTCCGTACAGCCCGGCGCTGGAGAAGTTGGTTTACCCGACGAAGGAGAAGATTGTGGCTGCAGTGAAGCGGACGCTGGAGTAGGCGTTCGGGGCGACAATCTAGAGAATCGCTTAAAACACCGGGAGGGGGTAGCCATGTCCGCTCTTGATATAGCGCAAAAATACTTTGACACTTGGAATTCTCGCCACCCGGAAGCGGTCGTGTCATCGATGGCACCGAACGGTACTTACGAAGATCCGATGACGCCGGGCCCGATCTCTGGCCCCGGTCTTGTTGGCCATGTCGGCGGTACTCTGGCCGCATTCCCGGACCTGTCGTTTGAGATCGTGTATTTCTCCCTCCGCTACCGGCGAGAGCTCTGTCTGCGGTCAGTGGATTATGTGCGGTACTAACGCCGGTTCGATGAATCGACTTCCTCCGACGGGCAAGTTGATCGAGCTGCGTGGTGCTGACTTCATCGAGACGTCAGATTTTGGCGTTACGCGAGTCGCCGGCTACTTCGAGCCCGGACAGGAGCCACGGCAGATTGGTATGAAGGTTCTTGTGCAGCCAAACGAGGTTGGGCCGTTCCAGTTCGGATACTCGGTCCGGGTTTCGACCGGTAATCCGTCTCCTCTGGGGGCATTTGCCAGCACGATGATCATCACAAGGTCAAGGAATAACAAGAACGGGTCAAAACGTTTAGTAGACAAATATTGCAGGAACTTCTAGGCACGGAAGGTTTTCTCTCGGGCATCACCGGTGCAACGTGTGATCGGATTTCACGACCTCAACATGGACGAGCGCTGAGGCGGCAGCCGCGGCGGTCCGGGGCGGGACCCGCAAGACGGCGATCGGTGAATTCTTTAATGACGACCTTGGGGCGAGGGCGGTCACGATGATGATCGAGTCGCACTACTTGAATACGATGTGGAAGCGTGGTGAAGACGGAAAGATGGCTCCGGCAGATGCCGAAGGCCCGGACGCAATCCCCTAATGGTAGATCGAGGTTCGCCCCAGTTGTCACTCTCTCCTGAAGTACAGAGAACTAAGGCCCTTACGTTTGACCTGTTCGGCACGGTGCTGGACCTTGGCGGCAGTTTGACGCCGCATATCGGCGAGTTTCTGAAGGCGAAGGGGTCGGATGCCGATCCGGCCGAGTTCTGGGCGCAGTGGCGTTATCGGCAACGGATCGAGCAGTACCAAGACAATATCGTCGATCTCGGCCACTCCGGTTATCTGGAGGTGGCTCGACGGGCGTTTGCTTATGTCCTCCAGTTGAATGACGTGGAAGCTAGCCGGGACGAGATCAGGGATTTCATGATCGCCTGGCAGAGTCTGTCGCCGTTTCCTGAGGTTTCGGCCGGGCTTGATCGCCTGAAAACTCGATACAAGCTGGTGGCGCTCTCAAACGGCGAACCGGAATTTTTGGCACACCTGGCGAAGAATCGGATCAAGTGGGATTTTGACGCCGTCATCTCCGTGCAGGTTGTCGGCGCGTTCAAGCCGCATCCGGGTGTGTATCGACGGGCGGCACATCTGCTGGATCTTGAGATAGGCGAGTGCCTGATGGTTTCGGCAAACTCGTTTGACGTGATGGGCGCGCGGGCTTGCGGAATGCGTGGCGCGTTTGTGAATCGCTACGGGTTGCCTTACGAGGATTCGCCACACGTGCCGGATGTGACGGTGACCAACTTTACGGAGCTTGCGGACGCGCTGCTGGCTTAGTGGCGCGTGTTTGTTGGACGGACCTTTAGAGAGCCTCAGGGTGGGTCTTTTAACTTTGGGTGTGGGTCTAAATCTCAGGCCTTAACCCAGGTATCGGGCTTCTAGAGGCGTCTCTTTGTAACTGTCACCGTCTCGCTCGACCCTGTAGGCCCGTGCGTCCGGGTCTTGCGTGACGATCTCGTGCAGATCGTCGTTTATGTAGTGGACCGCGCAGTTATCGTCGGTGGCGATTCCGTCCGAGACCTCGCCCGAAGCGATCAGTCGGCGGTAGGTGGATGGTCGATCCGGGTGTCCGCTGTAGTGCGTTGAGTTGCTGCCCTTAAGCAGGCCCGTGCACTTGAGCGACGTGAGACCGCCCGGAATCGAGTCGGTGATGCAGTCATCGAACCAGCAGATCGAACCGGCGCTGGTTCCCGACAGGATGATACCGGCTTCCCATGCCTCTCGCATGATCTCGCCGAATCCCCACTCGTTCCACAGGGCCATCAGGTTCTTGGTGCTGCCGCCACCGACGTAGATGATGTCGTGTTTCATCACGTACGATCGGATGTCCTTCTGCAGTGGGGAGTACAGGCTCAGGTGTGACGTCTCGGCATCGTGGCGGCCGAACTCTTGATAGAAGGTCGCTATGTTCGCCGGTTGGTCGCCGGTCGCCGTTCCTACGTAGCAGACTTTTGGGCGCGACTTGTCTGAGAGGGTGAGCAGATGCTCCCGAAGAAGCGGGCGTTTCCACTGGGGCGGGAAGAAGTCGCCGCCGATGCCAAAAATCTGCTTGTACAAATCTGCCGCTCCTGAGTTTCAGAATGTTTGGGTGTGGCCGATCCCTGTCCGGTTGAGGATCATACTTCGTCGTAGCGGAAGCATGTGACAACGTGGTCGTTCACCATGCCCGCTGACTGCATGAACGCGTACACGGTCGTCGGGCCTACGAAGCGAAACCCGCGCTTTTTGAGGGCTTTGCTCATCGCTACCGAGACGTCGGTCGTGGCCGCTATGTCGGCCATAGCGTCTGGTGAGGTTTTGACCGGATTTCCTCCGGTCAGTTCCCATAGATAGGCGTCAAGGCTTCCGAACTCGGCCTGTACCGCGAGTGCGGCGCCGGCGTTGCCTATCGTTGCCTCGATCTTGCCGCGATGCCGCACAACCCCGGCGTCCTGCACGAGTCTCTCCACGTCTGATTCACCGTAAGCTGAGACAGTAGCTAGATCGAAGTTTGCAAACGCGCGGCGGTAGCCCTCGCGTTTGTTCAAGATCGTTTGCCAGCTCAACCCGGCCTGCGATCCCTCAAGAATAAGCATCTCGAACAGTTGGCTGTCGTCATGGGACGGCACGCCCCATTCAGTGTCGTGGTATTCGACCATCAGGTCGTTGCCATTGCCCCAGTCACAGCGAGAAGTCATTTAGTGTCGTCACCTGGTTTTAAATTAATCGAGTTCAGCCGATTCATATGGCACCGTACCAGCAGGGTCGTGATCCTTGCTGGGATCGTGTCACTTATAGCGGTCGCATGCTCTTCTGATGGAGGTGATCAGGCGGGCGAGCCAACTTCGCAGTCGGCCGCGACCGTGACAGCTCCAACCCCCGGATCAACGCCTGATGCTGCCGTAACGCCGATAGCGACATCCAAGAGCCAGAGTCCCACTGCCATCGCCGGTAGTGACCCGACAGCAGGCCCGTCTGTGGACGCGACGCCAAGCACGCCCGGACGGGGCGCAACACCGGTCCCCACTACGGCATCTACAGTCGATCCGGAGCCGACGCCTGTGGGTAAACAGGCTCGGTTGGACGGTATCGGTGATGTCGTGGAGGGAATCCGCGAACTAAATTCTGGCGGCAACCCGAATGTATCGCTGGTTAGCTCGGATCGGATTGCTCAGGAGCTTGCGGAAGACCTAGCAGATGCGGAGGTGTTGGCGGAGATCGCTGATCTTGAGGTGTTGCTCAAACTGCTGGCGCTGATGCCGCAAGAATCGGATCTTCTTGAGGTGGAGCAGGCACTACTTGAGGGTGCCGTTGTGGGGCTGTACAACCATGAGACGGGCGAG
>CAUZRH010000162.1:0-4723 GCA_963582115.1 Dehalococcoidia bacterium | reverse complement strand
GGGTATGCCGGAACCAGAATCGTCTGTGTTCCCAGCGCTCAACGACTTGATCTCAAATACTCGATCCCCAAACGCACGCGCCCCGGTTTCCGATGAGCGACTCAATGGCCCACCGATGTCTTTGCCCGCCGCATGGAACAGGAGGCGTGACGGAGGTGTTATGAGGTAGTAGTCCCACAGTAGGATCGCGCCCAGTATTGCCATTGCGATGCCGCCAATGATCCCAACCTTCTCGTTGGTCGCTACCTGCCAGATTCCAACCGCAGCGATGAAACCGAGAATGCCCCACATTAGCGAAGAGCGCTCCCGTGAAACGCGAGTGACCTCGACAGACGTGACCTCAGAGACTTCCGCAAACGACCAGTTACGGTGGTCTTCGTCGCCCCCGATGTAGATCACGCGCCTGTCGGTCAGTACGAAGCGGTCCGTACCGTCGACTTCCAACGAATCGATTACCGATTCTCCGGCGGTCAATCGGAACCCGTCGACCACCGTTTCCGGCTCGTCGATGGGCGCGGTCGTATCCGTTTCAAATGTAGGGGCGTTCTGGAATTGATTTTCGACTGCCACGGAGGCTCCAGGCCAGATCTCGTTTCGACTAAGCGATGATATCAGCGGAATGTGAAGACACGCTGTGTTGGTGCTTTCCGTAATACATAGATTACGGAGCATCTGCCTCCGTGATCCCGAGCAAACTCGGCATACCTCAAAAGATCAGGACGTGACTCAGACGTGTCCTACAGCTTTCAAAGGACCGGAACCAGATCACGCTCACCCTACGAGAACGACTTCTCTTTGTGCTCCGCTACAAACTCCCGACCTGCGCCGATGATGAGCCCCTTCATGTCCAGCGTCGCGCCGTAGTCTGACCACAGGTGCTTGCCAGCAGCGCGGACCTTCGCCTCTACCTCATCGTGGATCGCCAGAACCTCGGGGTGCTCCGGCTCACCGGGGTGGCCCAGCGACGCCGCCATGTCGTGCGGACCCCATGCGATAGCCATCAGGCCGGGAACGGCGAGGATTTCGTCCGCCCTTGCTGCGGCCTCTTTAGATTCGATCTGTCCACCCACCAGCATGTTGGCGTTAGAAAACTGGGCAAAACCCAGCTTGCCACCATAGGTGCCTTCAAGGACATCCATATCGCCGTGCTCCGTGCCACGACCGCCGCCCCATGAGCGCTGGCCGTCCGGCGGGAACAGGCAGGCGTCGGCAAGAGCCTGCGCCTCTGCGCCGTTCTCAATGTGCGGTCCCATGATCCCCTGCAAGCCGCGGTCCAGCCAGCGATTGATCTCATTGGCGTTGATATTGGGGACACGTGCCGTGACGCTCATGCCGTGGGCGTGTGCGATGGCGACGATGTCATCTACGGCAACAGGGTTGAACGCCCCGTGCTCGCCGTCCAGGTGGATGGCGTCAAAACCGGCCCGTGCCGCAAGCTCAACGGCACTCGTGACCGGATACTGAAACGAGAAGACAAGCGCCTGCTTGCCCTTCTTGTTTTTTGCGAAATACGAGTTCTCGATCATGGTTTTGTCCCTTCCAACAGGTTTGTTCTTGCTAGATCATATTGCAGGGGAGGCGCTTGCCTTGCCCTTGAAGGTCCGACGCCCAGGACGATTTATAGATAAGCGTCCCCTCTGGGGCCTTATATCCTCCGACTGGTTCCCGCTCGCGCCGTCGCCGTCGGATCGTACCCGTGCGCTGCCAGCACCTCTTCATTGATCGTCAGGCCCAAACCCGGTGCGTCGGGCACCGTCAGGTAGCCGTCCACCTGTCGGGGGAAGCCGTCAAAGGCATCGAAGTAGTGCGGAGTGTAGAACTCTGCGTGGTACTCCTGAATCAAGAAATTCGTCATCGTCAGGTCCAGGTGACACTCGGCCATCGTTCCGACCGGTGAGCAGGTGTTGTGCGGTGCCATGTTGACGTGCCGGGCCTCTGCGATGGCGGCGATCTTCTTTAGCTCCGTGATTCCGCCGGCATTCGCGATGTCCGGTTGAAGTACATCCACGGCGTCCGCCGCAACCAGTTCGTAAAATGGGAACTTCGTGTAAAGCCGTTCGCCCGTTGCGATCGGGATGTTCACCCGATCACGGACGTACTTCATCTCCGCCACGTTTTCCTGCGAGGTCGGCTCCTCGAACCACATCGGCCGGTACTTCTCGAGTCGTTGGCCAAGCGAGACGGCAGTGCCGGTAGAGAACTTGGCGTGGACCTCGACAATGATGTCGATGTTGGGCCCAACAGCCTCCCGCACCGCAGCGACGCGGTCTTCGGAGATCTGCGCTTCTTTCAGTGAGATGTTGTAGTAGTTGTTCTGGGCGAAGGGGTCGAACTTCATGGCCGTGTAGCCCATCGCTACGACTTTCTTCGCCTCCTCGGCGTTCAGCTCCGGCGAACCCGGGTTGGTGTACCAGCCGTTGGCGTACACCCGCACCTTCTCGCGCTGCGCCCCACCCAGCAGCTTGTAGATCGGAAGACCAAGCACCTTGCCCTTCAGGTCCCAGAGTGCGATGTCGATCCCGGACAACGCGGTGGTGTCGATCCTCCCGCCACGTGACTGGTTGTTGTAGTAGATCTGCGTCCAAATCGCCTCGTTGTCCATCGGGTCGCGGCCAATCAGGAAGTTCTCAGCCATCTCATTTATCAGCGAGATCACCTGGTGATCGTTGCCAAGTCCGCTGGCGTCGCCGAGACCGTACTGGCCGTCGTCCGTGTTGATCTTGACGATCACCCAGTTCCGGTTGGCGTTGTGGTGTGCGGCCGAAAAGATAAACGTCTCGACATCGGTGATCTTCATGGAAGGGCCTTTCTTGGAATCACGGTTGGTGGACTAGATTCGTCGTCCGCCGCGTCGTCCTGACTTCGGCGGGACGTAACCGTGGGCTGCGATCAACTCGTCGTTCGGGATGATGCCCAGTCCCGGCCCTTCTGGCAGTGTGATGTATCCGTCCTTCTGAACAGGGAAGCCCTCGAACGCGTCGATGTACCAGGGTGAGTAGAACTGGGCGTGGTACTCCTGTATCAGGAAGTTAGTCATTGTCACATCAAGTTGGCACTCGGCCATCGTGCCGACCGCTGAACAGGTGTTGTGGGGCGCCATACTGACGTGTCGGGCCTCTGCGATGGCTGCGATCTTCTTAAGTTCCGTGATGCCACCGGCGTTTGCGATGTCCGGCTGAAGGACGTCGACAGCGTCGGCCTTCACCAGCTCGTAGAACGGGAACTTGGTGTAGAGACGCTCCCCGGTCGCGATCGGAATGTTCACCCGATCTCGCACGTACTTCATCTCGCCGACGTTCTCCTGCGAGGTCGGCTCCTCGAACCACATCGGGCGGTACTTCTCGAGTCGTTGGCCAAGCGAGATGGCAGTGCCGGTAGAGAACTTGGCGTGGACCTCAATGATCACGTCCACATTCGGCCCAACGGCCTCACGCACGGCGGCAACTCGATCCTCAGCCGCCTGCGCCTCTTTCAGCGAAATGTTGTAGTAGTTGGCCGTGGCGAAAGGGTCAAACTTCATCGCGGTGTAGCCCATCTCCACCGTCTTCTTTGCCTCTTCGGCGTTGAGCTTAGGGTCCGCAGCAACGGTGTACCAGCCGTTGGCGTAAACGCGAATCTTCTCCTGCTGCGCTCCGCCAAGAAGTTTGTAGATGGGTTGGTTCAGGATCTTGCCTTTTAGATCCCAGAGGGCGATGTCGATACCGGAGAGGGCGGTCGTCTCGATGCGACCTCCACGGGCGTTGTTGTTGTAGTAGATCTCGGTCCAGATCGCCTCGGTATCAAGCGGGTCTTTGCCGACCAGGAATTTTTCGGACCACTCCTCGATCAAAGACGCCGTCTGCATCTCGTTGCCAAGCGGGCTGGCGTCCCCGATGCCAAACAACCCATCATCGGTCTGGATACGAACCAGTAGCCAGTTGCGGTCATTGCCGTAAATGCGGGCGGAGAAGTAGAGGGTCTCGACACCGGTGATCTTCATGTGGGGCGCTTAAACTTTCTGGACAGTTTTTGGTGGTCGTAAAAAAGACGGGACTCAGCAAGCTGAGCCCCGTCGAGTAGATCTGTGCCCGTAGGGGCGCTGCTCGCCCCGCCCGGTCCTGAGGGAGAACGTCAAGTTGCCGCAACCCCGCCCTTCGAGAGCCTCAGGGTGAGCTAACGGCCTCAGGACTCGCATTATTCCAGCGAGCCCCAAAACTAAGGCCCCACTGGGGCCTTAGTCCCGCAGGTTGAATGGAATGTTTAGTTCGCTTGTGATCCCCTCGAACCAGTCGACGACCTCAGGGTGAAGAGGAATGCCGATCTCTCGGCGTTCTGCCTCGGTCTCGACTTCGATCATTCCGGCGTACACAACTCGATCGTGACCCGGCGCAGGCTTAGTCTCGCGCAGGCCCTTCATCATGCCGTCCATGTCGGCCTTGAACTCATCCAGCGGCACAAATGCCTCGACGTCATAAGCGGCAACAAAGTGCGCTCTTCGTTCCTTAGTGGCGGCGCCGAAACCGGCTGCTCCGGAGAGCGGGCCGCACATGATGTCCACCATCACGCCCAGGCTGTAGCCCTTGTGGGAGCCAAGCTCACGGGTCGAACCCATCGGCAGCTGCATCCGCACGCCACCGGCCTCGAAATCTGAGAGCGCTGCGCCTTCCATGTCGGGAGAGCCGTCGTCGTTGGCGACCCAGCCCGGCTGGAGGCCGTGACCGAGTCGATTTGCGAGCCCGATCTT
>CAUZRH010000161.1:0-4730 GCA_963582115.1 Dehalococcoidia bacterium | reverse complement strand
GAGACCTGGCCGTCGACGACGCTGCCGATGTAATGAGGCAGATTATGGGAGGCGAGGCCAGCCCGGCGCAGTTCGGAGCTTTCGTCACCGGGTTACGCATGAAGGGCGAGACTGCGGAAGAGATCGCCGGGATGGCGCGCTCGATGCGGGATGTGTCACTGCACGTCGATTTCGACGGCCCTACCGTGGACACCTGCGGGACCGGCGGCGACGGCCAGAAAACCTTCAACATTTCGACCACAGCAGCGTTCGTTACGGCCGGCGCAGGAGCGATCGTCGCAAAGCACGGCAACAGGGCGATGTCGTCTTCGTCCGGCAGTGCGGATGCCCTTGAAGCTCTTGGGGTCAAGATCGACCTCGGGCCGGACAACGTTCACAAGTGTCTGGAACAGGCCGGTATCGGCTTCATGTTCGCCCAGGCCTTTCATCCCGCTATGAAGTTCGCCGGACCGCTCAGGCCGCAGATCGGCATCAGGACCATTTTCAACCTGCTTGGCCCACTCACCAATCCTGCTGGCGCTGACCACCAGGTGATCGGCATGGGCGACTCCAGAGCGGCCCGTAAGGTCGCTCAGGCGTTGCAGTTACTGGGGACTTCCGGCGCGCTGGTCGTATACTCCGAGGACGGAATGGACGAGATCAGCCCGGAAGGCAAATCGCACGTGTTTCAGGTTGCGAATGGACAGGTGTCCGAGCGCACGGTGGATGCGAGCGACTTCGGCCTTGCCGAAAGTAAACGCAGCGATCTGACGGCAAACACCGTAGAGGAGAGCATCGGCATCATTCGGGGCGTTCTGGAAGGTAAGAACTCCAGCGACGCGGAGCAATCAGCCCGAACGGTCGTAATCATAAACGCGGCCGCCGCGCTAGTGGCAGTCGGGCGGGCCGAAACCCTCAAACAGGGTGCCGAGCAGGCTGCCGAGTCGATCGACAGCGGGAAGGCGCTCGGGAAGCTTGACGCCCTGGCTGAGCTGTCCCAGAAATTGGGTGCCGAATGATCTCCCACGGCAAGAACACCGGCACGATTTTGGATCAAATAATCGCCAGCAAGCGTGAAGCGCTCCTGGAGGCGCAACGCGAGATATCGCTTTCGGACCTGCGAAGCGCCGCCGAGGAGATCGAGGGCCGCTCAGACTACCTTGCTGCGCTCTCTGCGCCCGGGGTCTCTGTCATAACCGAGATGAAACGCTCTTCCGCGTCCGCCGGTTCACTTGCCCCGGAGCTAGACCCCTCTGCGATGGCGAAGACGTTTGTCGATGGCGGAGCGTCTGCGATTTCTGTGCTCACCGAGGCCAGTCATTTCTCCGGAACACTGGACGATCTGCGTCGGGTGAAGGCGGTTGCCAGTCCAAATGGCGTACCTGTCATGGAGAAGGACTTCGTCTTCTCCGACTACCAGGTCTACGAGGCGGCGGCGAACGGCGCGGATGCCGTTCTACTGATCATCGCCATTCTTGAGCAGCGACAGTACGGAGACCTTCTATCGTTATCACTGGGACTCGGTCTCGGGGTTCTCGTTGAGGTATTCAGCGCAGACGAACTCGACATTGCGCTGGTCGAAAATCCGCAGATCGTCGGGATCAACAACCGTAATCTGAAAACACTCACGACAGACATCGCTGCGTTTGAATCGCTAGCTCCGCGTGTGCCGAAGGACAAGATCCTGGTCGCCGAATCAGGCATGAAGGGCATCGAGGACGTTCGCCGGATGGAGGCTGCTGGCGCAGATGCAGTGTTGATCGGTGAATCGCTCATGCGGGCCGGTGGCAGCGTATCCGAACTAGTCACGAGCCTGGCAAGGTAGATATCAAATGGCAACATTAGCGCAAGTCAAAATCTGTGGACTCCGGGACGCCCAGAACGCCCAGGCCGCCGCTTTGTCCGGAGCTGACTTCGTCGGCTTCGTATTCGTAGAAGGTGTACGCAGGCAGCTTGAGCCTCTGCACGGCGCGACGATCATCTCCAAGTTCCGCAACTCACTATCCGAAGACTCGATGCCCGGGCCACGGGTTGTCGGGCTCTTCCGCAATCAGCCGGTGGAGTTCGTGAACCGCATCTCACGAATGGCCGCACTGGACATGGTGCAGCTAAATGGCGACGAGGATGACGAGTATTACGCCCAGATGGATAAGCCAATCCTGCGCCAGGTGCGGGTCCGGCCGGAGATGTCCGCCGAAGAGCTAGAGACGGTCGTGAAGGCCCACCTCGCAGCGGGTCGAATGGTCCTGCTGGATGCATACGACCCGACTACGCCCGGCGGCTCCGGAAAGGTGTTCGAATGGTCCAAGGCTGCCAACGTTGCACCGCTAGAGGGTGTGCTGCTGGCAGGCGGGCTGACACCGGCGAACGTAAGCGGTGCAATTCAGGAGCTTGGTGCCTGGGGGGTGGATGTATCTACCGGTGTCGAGACGGATGGCGAGAAAGACGACGTCAAGATTCACGATTTCGTGTACGAGGCGCTGGGGTCTTAGATCGTTCGGTTGCACTGCGTTCGCCGATCTGTTCATCCGGTTAAACAGACCCCTGAAGGTGGCGGAGAGCGATCAGAGGTGACCGACAGCTCCCTGGCCGAACGACAGCGCTCTGAAGTCAGCGAGACAGTGCCCTGAGGCGAACGACACACCACCCTGAGGCTCTCGAAGGACCGGGTTGTGCGATAACGCTCTCAACCAGCTACTCGACGGTGACCGACTTGGCGAGGTTTCTAGGCTTGTCTGGGTTGAGCCCCAGTGCGACGCTCGTGTGATAGGCAAGTTGCTGCAGCGGGACGAGCGACAACATGGGAACAATCCACTCCGGCGCATCGGGTAACCAGAGCACCTCGTCGGCCAACCCCCGCATCAGGTCATCCCCACGTGTAGCCAGGGCGATGACCTCGCCCCCGCGCGCCTTCACCTCGTTCAAGTTGCCGACCATCTTGTCGTAGAGCGCTCCCTGCGGGGCCAGCGCGACCGTCGGCATGTCTTCCGAGATCAGTGCGATTACGCCGTGCTTCATCTCTCCAGCCGGATAGCCCTCGGCATGGACGTATGCGATCTCCTTCATCTTGAGAGCGCCCTCCATTGCCATCGAGTGCATTGGACCCCGTCCAAGGTACAGAAGGTGCTGGCGGTTCTTGAGTCGCTCCACAGCCAGTCGTTTTGCTACGCCCCCGTCATCAATCATCTCGGCAATCAATCCCGGCAATCGCGACAGGTCCGAGACTAGCTCTGCCGCCCGTTCCGGAGACAATGCGCCGCGTCGGATTCCCAGGTAGATGGCCAGTTGGTAGAGGACGGTGAGAGAACACATCATCGTTTTGGTCGATGCGACGCCGATCTCCTGTCCCGCACCCAGATACAGCGTGCCGTCCGCCACGAGAGTCGCCTGCGTGCCTTCAGCCTCTACCAGAGCGATCTGCCTTGCATGCGCCTCGGTCGCCAGCTCCATCGCAGCAAGGGTGTCAGCGGTTTCGCCAGACTGAGTCACCGAGACCACCAGCGTTCGCTCATTGATGGCGGTGCTACGGTACCGAAGCTCTGATGCGTTCTCGGCGGAGGCCGGAATGCCAGCCAGAGCTTCGATCAACTGCGCGCCGTACATCCCGGCGTGAAGGCTGGTGCCCATCCCGGACACTATTACGCGGTCTATAGAGCGAATCTCTTCGTCTGAATACGGCAGTTCCGGCAGATCGATCGTTCCATTTTCGAAATCTACCCGTCTTCGCATCGCCGACGAAACCGCTTCTGCCTGCTCAGCGATCTCCTTTGCCATGAAGTGCGGGTGCTCGCCCTTCGCAGCGGCCTCAAAGTTGCGAATCGTCCTGGTTGGCGGTCGATCAAGTACCGCGCCTGTCAGATCTGTGAACTCTACTCCGGAAGGGCTTATCGACGTCACCTCACCGCTGCGGAGGTACACCACGCTATCGGTGTGAGGAAGAATCGCCAGCACATCACTTGCAAGCAGGTTGAACCCGTCACCGATTCCGACGACGATCCCGCCGGCGTTGCCCATCCTCACTCCAACGATCATGCCCGGCTCGTCGGCGGAGGTCGCTACGAAAGATGAAGCGCCTTTGATGTGGCCCGAGGCCCATCGGACCGCCGTGGCCAACGAATCACCGCCATGTATACAACGGGCAATCATGTGTGCCAGGACTTCGCTATCGGTTTCGGAATCGAATTGATACCCGACATCGGATAGCTCGCTCCGAAGCTCCACATAATTTTCCACGATCCCGTTGTGGACTACGGCGATTCGACCGTCTGCACTCGTGTGCGGGTGTGCGTTGGGGATGGTGACTCCACCATGCGTGGCCCAACGCGTGTGGGCGATGCCTACAGTCGCGGGCGTCGCAGTCGCCTCATCGATCGAGTCGTGATTGGCTACAGCGTCCGCAAGCTGGTCTACTCCCAGAGCCCGGGTCACGGAGATCACGCCGCTGCCGTTCTGGACACCTATTCCGGCGCTGTCGTAGCCGCGATACTCCAGCGTCCGAAGGCCGGACACGAGTATTGGAGTTACCGGTTCAGTACCGGCGTAGGCGATGATTCCGCACATGGGCGGTTTGTTGCTCCCGAAGCTTCTGGGTTTTGGGGGTCTTTAGATTCTCAGTCGTCCGACGGCTCGTTAGTTGATGTGAACACGAAAGTGGCCTCTGCCGCCTCTTTATAATCTCCGCGATAGCTCTCCGGCAGCAGGACGGCAATCCGTCCCATGATCTCTGACACGGCCGCTTCTGTGTCGTTCCT
>CAUZRH010000160.1:0-4739 GCA_963582115.1 Dehalococcoidia bacterium | reverse complement strand
CAACCGCCAGGTTCGCGAACTCGGCCCTGATCTCTTCAATTGCACCGTCCCGCTCACGCTGAACGTCTTGAGTAGCCCGCTCACGCAGGGCCTCAAGGTCAGCACGAACGCGTTCTTCTTCCGATACTCGCAGTCGTCCAGCAGCCTCTCGCGCTTCGGCGATTAGTTGCTGACCCTGTATCCGGGCATCGGCGATCTCCTGCTCTACCCGTTCGGCAGAAGACGCAGCATCTTGCCGCGCCCGGTCCGCCGCCTCAAGGCTCTCCTTGATCCGATTTGAACGCTCATCGAGCGCCCTGGATATCGGACCGTAGAGAAGCTTCGAGAGGATGAAGAACAGGATCAGAAAACTGACGAGCTGTGTTACCAGTCCCGGCAGATTTATGCCTATGGCATCCATCGATCTTCCTCAATAAAGAGGCCAGCGGTTTAAAGCCGGCCCCCGCACCCACGGCCAGAGGAACGCTTGATGCGTCCACTGTGCCGTGCAGGTGTTTATGGCTACGCGACGAAGATGATGATGATTGCCACCACCAGCGCGTAAATGGCGATTGCTTCAGCGAACGCGATCGCAAGGATCATGTTCTGCTGGATGGCGCCCTGGGCTTCCGGGTTCCGTCCGAGGGCTTCCATAGCCTTCCCGGCCAGCATGCCGATACCCAGACCCGGGCCGAGGGCCCCAAGGCCGATAGCCAGTCCGGCGGCAAGTGTGGTCAAATCCATTTCGTATACCTCTCCTGCAAGGTCTTCCTGTGGTCAACACTTGGTCAACGGGCATCACGGTCCAGAACTCTCCGGCCGTTTGACGGATGCACCGTTCAAGTCAAATAAAGCGCGTCGACGCTAGTGCTCCTCCTCGCCGTGGCCAATAGTAGCCATCACGCCGAATACCAGCGTAAGCATGGCGAAGATGAACGCCTGAATTACGCCGACGAAGAGCTCCAGCCCTATGAACGGAATAATTCCGATCAGAGGGAATAGGAACATCATTGCAACAAGCAATACTTCCCCGGCGAACATGTTTCCAAATAGACGGAAGGTGAAGCTGATAGTACGAGCAAGTTCGCCGATGATCTCCAAGATTCCAACGAAGAAGAAGATCGGGCCTTGCTTGATGTTGATGAACTTCCCACCGTAACCACCGAACCCCAGAGACCTGAATCCCCAGATTTGGACAGTGATCATCGCCACTAGCGCGATCGCGAGGGTGGTGTTTACGTCCGTATTAGCGCCACGGAAGTAGGGGACGAGAATCCCAACATCCTCAGAAAGATTCACATCGTGTGAGTCGATATCGGCCAGAAGGGCTTCGCTGAAATCCTCGTCCAAGAGGTCCCGATCATGGAGTTCTACCCCATGCCCTTCATGGTCCAGTTCAAGGCTTGCCAGAGGAATGGCGTCCTGGCTTGTTCGGCCAAAAGGAATGATCTTTATCGGCCCATCAGAGAAAACAATAAGATCAGGGTCTTTGAAGTCAGCATCATCGCCATCGTGTTTAATCGCATCGTCTCGGTGATGTGCGAACTCTTCAGAGGTCTCGACCCAGCCAATTGTGCCAACACCCGGCAAAACGCCGACCCAGTTGTTAACGACAACGACCAGAAAGATCGTGAGCACTAACGGGAGGAAACGTCGGCCATGCCGGCCACCGGCGGCGGACTCCCCAAGGTTTATAAAGAAGCCGACGATAACTTCAAGGAAGTTCTGCAGCCCGGTCGGTACGTCCTTCTCAAGGGAGTTGCTTCGAATCTTGCGGGTCCCGAAGAAGGCGACCAGCGTGAGAATGATTCCGGAGAACCAAAACATGATCGCCGTGTTCATCACTTCGTACTTGAAAACACCCAGGTCGATTGCGGGTGCCACACGTTCGGCAGGAAGTTGGATGGCGGCGATGGGAGATCCCAGGAATCCTAGGCCGAATGGCGCACCAAGTGCACCACCGACGACCGATAGCCCAAACACGCCCAGAAGGATTATTAGCGTGAGCAGATTTTTCGGACTTGAGAAAATCTTCGGATACCTCGTGCGATTCGGTTCTACGCGTATCTAGCTCGGACGAACTATTTCCGATCACCGTCTTCCGGGCGATCAGTGGACCCGTCCAGGTTGCCATTCCACATGGCGTTCAATATTTGGATCATCCCTGCGAAGGCGACAGCAATTCCGACTGCGAGGCCGACGAGCGTTAGAACTGGACTTGTGTCAAATTGACCGTCCAGCCAGAACCCGCCACCAGCGCCACCGGCGATGCTCAACGCAACAGTCCAACCCGCAGCCATCAACCGCGCTAGCAGTTCGATGGTTTTCCGATTGCCGGTAGGTTGGCTCATCGCGTTACTAATCCACAAATGAACTGCGGATTAGTCTCATTTTCGACTGTGGACTTTATCACACACCGTAGGTCGGAACAATGAAATCTTCGGAATCCCTCGAAATCCGATTTGGCCCCGTACCTGAGCGGAGCCGGGTGACCCCAAAAGCCGATCTGCGGGCAGAGCAAAAACAAAGATCAAGCACGACCGCAACCCTGTACACGGAGCCGACGATATCAGCCCTTATCCGTCTTTGCCGGCGTCCCCGATATCGTCAAGATCCAGGGTGTCGATGAAGTCCTTAAACGCTGACATGCGCTCGATCTCGCCTTCAGTTGGCGGATTTCCGGGCGTCTCGGCTGTCTCGCCGTCGCCGACCACGGCCTTCCCGGTCTCGCCGTCCATGTGGACACCGGCGCGATCGAGGACCGACTCTTCTGCATATATGGGGACCTTGGCACGGACCGCCAGCGCAATCGCATCGGACGGTCGAGAGTCCACGGAGATCGTTTTATCTGACGCCGTCATCACGATCTGGGCGAAAAATGTTTCCTGATCCAGCCCGGAAACGACGATGTGATCTATGGAGCCGCCAAGATCACCGATCAGGTGATGAAGCAGATCATGGGTCATCGGGCGGGGCGGGGTCATGTCCTGTAACTTCAGGGCAATAGCCTCTGCCTCAGGCTGACCTATCCATATAGGGAGAAATCGCTCGGCGTCTTTCTCCTTGAGGATCACGATGCGCGAGTAGTTAAGAAGGCTTACCCGAATGCTGTCGATGACCATTTCTCGCATCATCTTCGTGCCCTCCGATTTTCGTCAATTTTTGGCGCTTTCAAGAACCTGGGTCACGCAGCGGCGACCCGAGTCTGCTGAATCACAACAATGCGCCAGCAATCGCTTCTCGTAGGTTAGGTGCCGTTTCGGGGGAGTGTCAACGAAGTTGTCACTCCCGCTCGGGGTACTACTACTACCCTTCAGAGCCGGTCGATGTGTCCGCGCCCGGGACGCCTTCATGCAATTTGGCACGCACTAGTCTATCCACTTGCCTACGTGGAAGCATGACCCGATGGTCACACCCTCCGCATCGAAGGCCGATATCCGCTCCCACTCGGTAGACCAACCAGTCGTTTGAACCACAAGGGTGACCCTTCTTCAAGGATATACGGTCGCCAACCTCATATTGGACTGCACTTCCATCACCGGCACCGGGCATAGACGTACCACCTGTCTCCACCGCGGGCGCGCCTATTCACTTCAAAGCCCCGTTGATCTCATTTCTTAGATATTCTGCGGCCTGCCGCGCTGAGCTCGCAAACGTATCAGCTTCTTCTGATGCATAGATGATTCCCCGCGAAGAGGAGATCATCACACCACGCCCGTCTGAGTTGACCCCGGCCCGGGTTGCGGCTTCTACGTCGCCGCCCTGCGCACCAACTCCAGGTATAAGAAACGGCATGTCTGGATGCTGCTCGCGCAACTCTGCCATCTCGCCCGGATAAGTAGCGCCGACAACTATTCCAACGTTGCCTCGGCTGTTCCACTCAGACGCCAGGCGTGCTGTGTGCTCGTAAAGGGTTCCCTCAACGCCATCTCCGATCAATTGAAGGTCCTGCAATTCAGCCGCTCCCGGGTTGGAGGTGCGGCAAACGATGATCGCTCCCCTATCCTCGCGTTCCGTGAATGGCTCTATCGACTCGATACCCAGGTAGGGGTGCAATGTGACGGTATCAAAGTCCCACACATCGAACATAGCGGTGGCATACGCAGCGGCCGTGGAACCAATGTCCCCGCGCTTGCAGTCCCCAATGAGAACAGCGTCCGGGGCGACGTCTTTGATGTGCAATACCGTCTTTTCAAGCGCCCGAAGCCCGTCCATGCCAAGCGCTTCGTAAAACGCCAGTTGAGGTTTGTACGCGCACACTAGGTCGGACGTCGCATCAACGATTGCGCGATTGAACTCTGCGACATCGGAGAGCGCCATCCGTTTCGGATCAGGGTCCAAGCCAACGCATACAAGCGAGCTGCGGGAGCGAGCCGCCGCGTCCAGTTTTTCGACCCATCCGGGCATGCGCAGTAACCTTTCATAAGTACCCCACGGCTCGGCCAGACGCCGTCCGTATCTAATACTGTGATTATAGGACGCGCGTCGCCGACCAAATGTGGTGAACATAGCGATATGAACATTTCCCTAACCTCCCCGTGAGTTCCTCTTGAGTTTGTTGTCTGGCAAGACTCCTTCTGACTCAGATGTCCGAGAACTGTACGACCGTCTGTTCGCCGTTTACGGACCGCAAAATTGGTGGCCCGGGGACGGCCCGTTTGATGTCATCGTCGGCGCCATCCTGACGCAGAACACCAACTGGACCAATGTTGAGAAGGCGCTCGAGTCTCTTCGTAACGGCGGAGTGTGGTCATTTGGAA
>CAUZRH010000159.1:0-4748 GCA_963582115.1 Dehalococcoidia bacterium | reverse complement strand
CATCAACGGCTCCGGTGCCACCTCCCGGCGACTCCACGCCCTCAAACAGGTTGACGACTATAGCGTTTACCGCCTGTGCGGTGATATCGCCCGTGACAACGGAGAGTTCCATTGGAGTTCCTTTACTGCTGAGATCAGATAAAAAGCCGGTGATATTTCAAATTACTGCCCATGCCCGATTTCCATATGTCCAAAAAAGTTCAGAGCAGACCCGCCAGAACGGACTCCATGAAGAGAGGACAAAATAAAAACGGGACACGCGGGCGCGAGGCGGCGTCATTGTAGTCGCGATCTTCCTTCGTATTCCGTATACGCCGGCGCATGGCCTCCTTCCGGCCACCTCCTACCAGATATTTCCCACCGTGTAACAAGACGCCACCAGTTGGTTTGCCCCGAGGTATAACGGTCAAACGTTTGTAGTTCATGTACTATGTTCAATATAAGTATTAAATTAATTTCTAAGTACGAAAGTAATCTAGTAATAATCAACACACGCCGTTAGCGTGCCCCTTACGTCACCAACTTCGACCGGTTTTCCCAGCCAGAAATGGCTCGGGATGACAGTCAGGACGGTGGCATGCCGGATCCGGCATGGAGCGACCGGGGGGTCGGTCCAGGGTCATATGCGGGAGGCGAACCGCAACGGGTTGCTTAGCCAAGGGGGGCATCATGCAGCTAGGAAATATTCAGGTACGAGTTATCTCAGACGGGTCTTACCTACTTGATGGAGGTCTGGTCTACGGTCAGATTCCAAAAGTGCAGTGGGAAAAAGACTCAAAGCCAGACCGGAAGAACCGTGTCCGGCTGGGTCTGAACTGTCTGCTCATCCAGACACCAGACCGAAACATCTTGATAGACACGGGTGTTGGCGCACGCCACCCCGAGCGCAACAAGGAACTGTACGGGCTCAGCTCGTCCAAGCTTCTCCGAAACCTGCGCGCAAACGGACTTACCGTCCGGGACATCGACACGGTGGTCCTCACCTGTTTGCACTTTGATCACGCTGGTGGCATCACAAGACTCGACCGACAGGGAAACGTCATTCCGACCTTCCCCAACGCCGACATTTTGGTGCAGCGCTCGGCTTTCGAGCGTCTGAAGTCCCCGAACGAGCGCACGATCGTCTCCACCGGTTACACCGCCGAGGACGATTTTGAGCTGATCGAGGGCAACGACAAGCTCGTTCTTCTTGACGGAGACACCGAGATCGCACCCGGCATCCGCACGGTTGTTACCGATGGACCTGCCGACGGACATCAGTCCGTACTGATCGATCTCGGATCGGAAAAGATCGCTTACTTGAGCGACCTTGTACCGACCCCATCGCACATTAACCTTCCGTATATCACGGCGTACGATCGCCGACCGGATTCGACATTGGAACAGAAGCGAAACTTCTTGGAACAAATTGCGGCCGAAGGTTGGCTCATGGTGTTCTCGCACGGTTACACACACGTGGCCGCGTATCTGGAACAGCGACGGGACCAGCTCTGCTTGAGGCCTGTCCTCACCGTTTAAGTAGCATCCATTACTATCCATCCAGACGCGAAACAGCCGCCCTCCGCCGGGCGGCTGTTTCGCGTCTGCGGCCGTTCTGAAGTCTCCCTAATCAGATCAACTTGAAATCAGGCTGATATCAGGAAACGACAAATCGACTTAGACGGGCTCCCCTATCAGTACGCCGCCATCGACACGGGTCAGTTTGACCCTCTCGATCACGTTCTCAAGCCGCTCAGACGTTGCGTCGTTGTCGGTCAGTCCGGGCGCTTCAATCCGCCGGACCCGCAGGTAGGTGTCGGTCAGTCCTGTTGTCGGCGAATCGTTTTCCCACAGCACCGGTCGGACCGTGCCAACGACGGACTGCCGAAAATTTGCAGATAATCGAGCGCCCAGTTCACGAATCTCCGCGGCCCGACGCGCTCGAATCGGGTGATCTACATGATCGTTGAAATGTGCGGCACTGGTTCCGGGTCGTTCCGAGTACGGAAAAACGTGTAGATCCGCAAACCCGACATCCTTGATCACCTTCAGGGTCGATCGGTGATCGTTCTCGGTCTCACCCGGGAACCCGGCAATAGCGTCGCCAGTTATCGTTGCCCCCGGCACAGCTGATCGAACCCGCTCAGCCGCCAGTACAAACTCATCGCCCGTGTATCTCCGCCGCATCCTTTCCAGAATAGCGTCGCTCCCAGACTGCAATGCCATATGGAAATGTGGGCACAGTCGCCCCTTATCAGCCTCAGACCAGACAGCTAGGAGGTCATCTGTGATCTCTGCCGGCTGCAAAGATGACACCCGTAAGCGCTCAATCCCCGTCTCAGAAAGTACCCTTCGCAACATCGTCGCAAGGTCCGTATCTGGCAGGTCGAATCCATAACTCCCGAGCTGCGTGCCGGTTAAGACAACCTCTCGTGCGCCTTCATCAACCAGCCGGGCCACCTGCTGCACCAACATCTCATCAGGCACGCTACTCTCACGGCCCCTGACACGAGGCACTATGCAGTAGGCGCAAACTTGGTCACAGCCTTCCTGGATCTTCAGCGAGACCCTCGAGCGGCCCAGTAGCGCTTCTATCGGCAGTGCGCCGTCGGCGCACGGCGTTAGAGGCACGTCGAGTTGGTCAGTCACTGTTTGTGTGAGATAACGCTTCTGCTGGTTCGTGACAACCAGGTCCACGAAGTCCAGCGCATCCACTTCTACGGCGTCACGTTGAGCCATACAACCCGTGGCAACGATGAGTGCGTTCGGGAATGCCCTGCGCGCCCTTGATAGCGCCTGCCGTGCCTTACGGTCCGCCACGTGGGTGACGGTGCAACTGTCCAGAACGAATACGTCGGGAGTGTCACCGTCCTGCGCCATGGCATATCCGGCCGAGACAAACTCCCGGGCCATTCGTTGACTGTCCGCCATATTCAACTTGCAACCGTGCGTCTCGATCATCACCAGCGGCGCGTGCTTGGGCGTACTGACGGCGCCGTATGAAGGGTCGTCGATTAATCGAAGCTCAGGCAGTTGGTGTTTGGAACTCATTGGGAAATCTGGGGATTCACGAGAATTGTTTTTGAGGGTTGTTGCAATGTTAAGACCTTAAGAGACGGTTTCGGAAAATCCATTATCGGGCCGATTCCGTAGCTGGGACATAGAGGACCGTCGTCTATCCGGGTCCTGTATGAGGGTCATATACTCGCAGAATTCGTTCTGTGCGCAGCCTGCTGGCCCTATAATCCTGCGGTACGTCGAGCGACTTTCGTCCGACGATCAAATACAACACTCTCCTGAAAATGACTCCTCAGATGTCTGGCGATGCCCCAGGTTCCATGACTTGGGCCTGATTGCCAGCCCGAGGCAAGGAAGGCATCTCCGCATGACCGAACGTGTCGTGGTTACGGGCGTGGGCCTGATCACTCCCGTCGGCGCCAACAGCGCAACCACTTGGGGCAATCTCGTGGACGGGAAGTCCGGCATCGACTACATCGAGTCGTTTGACGCCGAAGGCTTCGAGAGCCGCATAGCTGGCGAGATACCCGAGTTCGACCCTCTGGAGCGCCTGGAGCGCAAGGCATCGCGTCGGCTGGATCGCTTCGCCCAGTTCGCTTGCGTCGCCAGCCTTGAGGCGTTGGACCACGCGGGCATAGACATGGAAAAGGAAGACGCCACACGCGTCGGCGTATTGATCGGCAGCGGCGTCGGCGGCATCCAGACGCTGTCCGAGCAGTTTGATGTGATGCGAGAGAAAGGCCCGACACGGGTCAATCCATTCCTTATCCCGATGATGTTGACAGACCTCGCCGGTGGCCAGGTCTCGATGTTGATAGGTGCAAAGGGACCCAACTTCGCAACTGTGTCAGCATGTGCCACCGGGGCTGACTCTATCGGCGAGGCCAAGGCGATGATCGAACGTGGCGACATCGATGTAGCGATCGCAGGTGGCACCGAAGCAGGTGTCTGCGAGATCGCGGTTGCCGGCTTCAACGCCTGCATGGCGCTTTCCAAGAACAATGATGACCCTCAGGGCGCTTCGCGGCCTTTCGACGCCGATCGCGATGGCTTTGTACTGGGCGAAGGCGCAGGGTTGCTTGTGCTGGAATCGATCGAACACGCCAGGGCGCGCAACGCGGATGTGCTGGCGGAGCTTGCCGGATACGGCGCTACGTCCGATGCATACCACGTGACGCAGCCGGGTCCCGGCGGCGAGGGAGCAGCCCGGGCGATGTCTATCGCAATGAAGCAGGCAAAGATATCTCCCAATGAAGTGGATTACATCAACGCCCACGGCACCTCAACGCCTCTGAACGACAAGACCGAAACTGAGGCGATGAAGGCCGCGTTTGGCGACGCAATCACCGGGATCCCGGTAAGTTCCACGAAGTCGATGACCGGGCACCTGCTGGGCGCCGCGGGCGGGGTTGAAGCCGCCGTATCGGTAATGGCCATCGCCAAGTCAGCGATCCCGCCCACGATCAACCTCAAGAATCCGGACCCGGACTGCGACCTGGACTACACGCCGAATATTGTCAGAAGAGGTGTGGTCCGAACAACCATGTCCAACTCGCTGGGTTTCGGTGGTCACAACGCAAGCCTCGTATTCAAAGCGTTCGAGGACTAGGACATCCACCCTTCGCACGCTTTCGGGTTAGAACGCCCTGCCCTTCATGATCACACTTGTAACGTAAGAGGCCCGCAACGCAGGCGGACAGTAAATTGACCGGTCGTCGCTGGACGATCACCCCGGAGCCTGAACCGCAGGC